>NZ_JBGLYQ010000139.1:0-241 GCF_047304105.1 Duganella sp. Dugasp56 | reverse complement strand
CTATGTATCAGGTTCACTTGCACGCCGAACTTCTTGTGCAGATGTTCCGCCAGGTGTTGTGCTGAGTACACGGAGCGGTGCTGTCCGCCGGTGCAGCCGAAGCAGACAGACAGATTGGTGAAGCCGCGTTCCATGTAGCGCTTCACGGAAGCGTCGACAAGGGCGTAGGCATGCTCCAGGAATACGGCTATCTCGCCGTCGTCTTCCAGGAAGCGGATAACGGGTTCGTCCAGTCCCGTGA
>NZ_JBGLYQ010000138.1:0-241 GCF_047304105.1 Duganella sp. Dugasp56 | reverse complement strand
ACATAACCAAGGCTGGAATCATGAGTGAAGCACAAAGCAAGGAACAACTCCGCGAACAGATCATCAAGCTGGTGGCCGAATACGGCGCCCTGGCCAGCGTGCCCAAGGCGTTCGAGCCCGGCGTGACCGTCATCCCGCCGGCCGGCAAGGTCGTCGGCGCGCCTGAAATGGAACTGATGGTCGAGGCCTCGCTGGACGCCTGGCTCACCACCGGCCGCTTCAACGACCAGTTCGAGGCCAG
>NZ_JBGLYQ010000137.1:0-245 GCF_047304105.1 Duganella sp. Dugasp56 | reverse complement strand
GCGCGACGCGGCCTATCATTCTGCTTCGGGCACCGCCACGAAGATCCTCTCAAAGGGGTTCGGGTCGCTTGCGGAGGAGGGCGACGGCGCACAGATCGAGCTGCGCGCGTCGTGGACGCCCGAAGGAGACCTCCGCGATCACGTGGAGGCATGGGCCGAGCTCGTGTGCATGCTCGCCGGGCTGCCGCCCGGATCGGAGCAGATCGAGATCTTCGGCGCCAGGAAGGCGGAACGTGACTGACTAC
>NZ_JBGLYQ010000136.1:0-251 GCF_047304105.1 Duganella sp. Dugasp56 | reverse complement strand
CTGACGCGGGAAAAAAACCCACAAGGGGGGAAAAAAACGAAAACCCCCCCCCCAAAAACCCCCCCCATAAGCCCACCAAAACAACGCGGTTGACCCCGCCCCCCCCCCAGCCCCCCCCGAAAAAAAAAAAAAAAACCCCCCCCCATTATTTTTAAAAAAATGGGGGGGGCGCCCCCCACAAAAAAAAACACAAAAAGACAACCAACAACAGAAAAAAACCCAACCCAAACCACGCCCCCCCCCCCACCAAC
>NZ_JBGLYQ010000135.1:0-253 GCF_047304105.1 Duganella sp. Dugasp56 | reverse complement strand
CCCCGGTCGGCGCGGGGGCCCCGCCCGCGCCCGCACCCGGAGACAAAAACACCCCCCCCCAAAAGACCAAGACCGAAGAAAAAAAAAAAAAACACCCCCCCACCAACAAACCCCACAAAAAAAAAAAAACACCCAAAAAAAAAAAAAAACAAAAACCACCACAAGACGAAAAAAAAAACAAAACCACACCACCCACCACCAACACCCCCCCCAAAAAACCACCACCCCCCCCCACCCCCCACAAACACCCCCC
>NZ_JBGLYQ010000134.1:0-254 GCF_047304105.1 Duganella sp. Dugasp56 | reverse complement strand
GTTCCGTTCACTGTGAAAATCATGGCGTAGGCCGAATTGGTGATTCGCTTCACGTCGGCGGCCCTGGATAAGATGATATTCGATTCGATAGCGGATAACGTAGCTATTCAAGCCTGCGAAGCGGTAAGGAACGGAATCGTTTCAGACGAAACCGACGCGATTGCGTCTACCCTGAGCCCGTCTTCAATCAACTTCAAAACCTAGTCAATCCAATCCGCCGCCCTTACACCGGCACTCACGATGACGGCGAGCAA
>NZ_JBGLYQ010000133.1:0-257 GCF_047304105.1 Duganella sp. Dugasp56 | reverse complement strand
CATATAAAAAGTCATCTAATTATGTTGAGCGCATTTGTCATAGGCGCATATTCTGCATATTGGCTATGGAATAATAATCAACCGAAGCCATTTTTCAAGGATTACAAGACTGTTGCGGAAATTAATGGCTGCCATTTTAATGTAACAGAAGATACAATTGATGGGTTGAAAGAGTTCGATAAATATAAAACACGGATACTGGATTCGGGGATTAACTGTAAAAAACATCCGTGGTTATACTTCCCTCTTGCAAAATC
>NZ_JBGLYQ010000132.1:0-260 GCF_047304105.1 Duganella sp. Dugasp56 | reverse complement strand
CTTCGGTACCTTCCCGTTCGTTCCCGGCGTGCCACCAGCACCGACCGACAAAAAGTAATTTCCCTACCAAAAATCCGGGGTCAGGTCCTCCATTTCTACACGGACTCTGCCGTAGCGGCCGCTACGGCAGAGTCCGTGTAGAAATGGAGGACCTGACCCCGGATTGTTTTTGTAGCCAAATTACAAAAATCCGCAATTTACGTTGACACCCGAATTTCTTCAGTAGTACTATCGACAACAGTTGTGGAAGCGCTTCCACA
>NZ_JBGLYQ010000131.1:0-263 GCF_047304105.1 Duganella sp. Dugasp56 | reverse complement strand
GTATTACACTTGTGATTTGACTCTCTAATCTCAACTCCAAGTACATAATCTATTGACTACGGCGAGAAGTGTCGAAGCACGGCGATACCAAAGAATTACCGCGCGGGTATCATCTTAGTGAGGTAACCAATAATATCAACCACAGCAACATCGTCAACGAAACCACGCAATATATCCCGCAATTTATCAACTTCACGGAGACTGAGATATTCATAATCAACATCTCGCTGGAAGCCCAAGAAATAATAAAGAGACACGCCGAC
>NZ_JBGLYQ010000130.1:0-263 GCF_047304105.1 Duganella sp. Dugasp56 | reverse complement strand
ATAATATACTCCCGGGTCTACATATTTGCCACGATACTTTCCGTCCCAGCCTTGATCGGGGCTATCGAAGTAAAACATTTGAACTCCCCATTTATTGAATATCCAACATTTAAAACTAACGATCGATTTATAAGCTACTTTCCATTCGTCGTTAACTCCGGGGCTTGTTCCCGGTGAAAAAACGTTTGGTGCTTCCAAACGAGGTTCTCCGATATTTATGGTGAATGTCTCGCTGTATGCCTGACATGTAGCGGTACTATTAC
>NZ_JBGLYQ010000012.1:0-168892 GCF_047304105.1 Duganella sp. Dugasp56 | reverse complement strand
GACCGAATATACGTGAGCAGTCGTACCTGAAAGTCAAAGACGGAATGTTTGCAAACGAGGAGGAGTCCATATACAGACGCTGACGAAACAATTCGTGGTTTTAACACGAGATAGACAATGAATGAGAGGGCAGTATGTCATCCGCAGTTGTATTGGCCGATGGTAGAGTATTGTTGAGATCCAATCTCGCAGTCAGCAGTATGTTCTGGCTGATTGCGGAGGAAATTCATTCCAAACAACTAGCTCTCTGGTTTTTTGATTTATCTGATAGGCCAAGCGGGTATCTTGATTTTGACGTTCGCAGCCTGACCCTGCACGATCAGATTGATTTCTGGTCTGCCGCTGATCGAGCGTTGAGCAAGCTGATGGAGGAGCACGGCCCAGACTTCCTAGCGCGTGAAAATGCGTATGGGGCAAACTGTTTAGCTGGGCTCCTCGACATGCGAAAGAGAGAACTAGCTGGCGAACCCCCTTTGTCGCTCAGCGACTTTTCGGAAGTTTGTGACTGGGACAATCAAAAAGTGGATCTTTCAGATCTTTGGTCTAGTGAAGATGCGATGGCGGCATTTGCATCTGCTGCTGACCTGTAGGCTGGTACCGGCCAGAAGCTGTCGCTGTCCGATAGCAATATTATTGCAAGATTGTGTATTGCCGAAGATCGAAGTGAGGTTACTATTAAAATATTGGTATGGACGATCCGTAGAATTGCTCAAATATTCTTGCATACCGAATTAGAGCGCGTGACGGTGGAGATCCAAAGAGTTCATCGTTCATTGGAGATGGGAGTTTTCGCACGCCCACCTCTATGCGCGCAACAGATGCTAGTTTCTGCCGAAGACCACAGGGCATCCAGACATCAAGGGGTAGATTTTCATGCGATTGCGAGGGCCATATTTGTAAGGGTAATTTATGGCCGTCGTGAAGGGGCTAGCACTATAGTTCAGCAAGTAATTCGAGTTCTCAATAATGAATATGAGATTTCATTTCGGCGAAAATTAAAGGAAATTTCATTGGCATTATTGGTTGTGGAAAGATTTGATAAAATAATATTTCCTGCAATATATCTATCCATTGGTTATTATGGGGCCGGGATGGTGGGTTATCAGAATGCCTGCAAGAAAATAGGGGTGCCATGCTCAGAGGAAAATATTCTAATTGCCGCAAAAATTGTTGCTAGACTAAAATATCCACAACCAAAGAATTTTTGCGAAAAGAGAAATATTAAGATATTACAGAGAGAAAAGCATTTAATTAAATTGCACAAAAGACACTCACTTCTGGGACTTCATGAATATCTCGACCCTCGGCCCATTCGCTTTGGCAAACGATCATTTGCAAGATTTGGTTCATCATCCTAATCCAGATATTTTCAAGAAAGCAGTCCTCGCTTCATCCATGCGAGACCGCGAAAGCTTAGTTAGACTTTGGCTTACCGAAGGAATTCCGTATGCTTTTAAAAATAGCGCAGGAACTTATGATGAAATGAGAGAGTGGCTTGCAGCCAGGTTGATGGTTCACATCAAAGATGTAACGCTTGTGGGAAGTGGGCGCATAGGGTTTTCGATGAAGCCTCTCTTTTTTGGGCGCGAGTTCAACAAATCATCAGATTTGGATTTAACAATTGTTAATCTAGCGCTTTTCCAGAATTGCCAAGCTGACGCAGCAAAATTTGCTAATGATTTCTCTAATAAATTGATATCTCCAAATAACGAAAAACAGGAAACTTATTGGAAAGATACCATTCTACGGCTACCAAATATTGCAAAATTTGGTTTTGTTGATACAAGCCAATTTCCAGGTAATGAAAATTACCTTTCTATCCGAAATGTCAATGATACGATGTCGCGGCTTCAGAAGCGACTCGAAAAAACGAAGGGCGTCCCTGCGCCAAAGAAAATAACTGCGAGAATTTATCGAGACTGGAACGCCTTAATAAGGCGGGTGTCTTTTAATCTTGAAAGTGCAAGAAAAGAATTGTCGAAACCCTTAGATGTAGTTGAGTGACATCTGTACCAAATGCGAGGTTCGAAAAGGGGCGCGAGCCGCCGATCGTCTGACGGAATGTGTAGCTCGCCCTGTCTTTTCTCAGCCACTGTATCTTTTGGTTTCGGGGCTTCCCGCAGAACGCCGTCACCGGTGGTGGGATCGTTATTGCACCTTCATTGCTGCGCCGGATTCCGGGTTGTTCGCCGGTGGCGCGGATAGTGCGTTGCGCGGCTTGTTGGCTGCCGTGCGCTTTTGATCATGCAGCCCGTCGCGTGGCGGCGCGTTTCCTCCAGCCGCGATGTGTACTCCAGGATCTCGCCGCCGAAGGTCGGGCGCCGTCCATTGGCGGCGGATATTCGTTCAGGAGACGACGATGCGCGGCGTGCCTTCGGCCATACGGCCGATCACCGCCGCTTCGCCGAAGCCTTCGCGGTGGAACAGGGCCAGCACTTCGTCCACGCTGGCCGGATCGCACGACACCAGCAGGCCGCCCGAGGTTTGCGGATCGGTCAGCAGCATGTGCTGCGCCTGCGTGATCGATGGCGACAGCTGCACGTCCTTGCCATAGCCTTCCCAGTTGCGGCCGGAGGCGCCGGTGAAGTAGCCCTCGTGCGCCAGTTGCTCGACGCCCGGCAGCAAAGGGATCTTCGCCATGTCCAGCTGCGCTTCCAGCTTGGCGCCGCGCGCCAGTTCCAGCAGGTGGCCCAGCAGGCCGAAGCCGGTGACGTCGGTCAGCGCGTGCACGCCAGCCATCTCGGACAGGGCCTTGCCTGGCTTATTCAGCTTGGTGGTGTTGGCGATCATGGCTTTGTAGCCATCGGCATCCAGCTTGTCCTTCTTCAGCGCGGCGGACAGCACGCCCACGCCCAGCGGTTTGCCCAGGATGAGCGTGTCGCCGGCCCTGGCGTCGGCATTGCGCTTGACCTTGGACGGATGCACCAGGCCCAGCACCACCAGACCGTAGATCGGTTCGACCGAGTCGATGGTGTGGCCGCCCGCGATAGGAATGCCGGCTTCGGCGCAGATCGATTCGCCGCCCTTGATGATCTGGCCGATGGTCTCGATCGGCAGTTTGTTGATCGGCATGCCGACCAGTGCCAACGCCATGATCGGCGTGCCGCCCATCGCGTAGACGTCGGAGATGGCGTTGGTGGCGGCGATGCGGCCGAAGTCGAACGGATCGTCGACGATGGGCATGAAGAAGTCGGTGGTGGCGATCAGCGCCTGCTCGTCATTGAGCTTGTAGACGGCAGCGTCGTCGGCGGTCTCGATGCCGACCATCAGTTCCTTCGGCACCGGGAAACCGGTGGAATTCTTCAGTATCTCCGACAGCACGCCGGGCGCGATCTTGCAGCCGCAGCCGCCGCCGTGGGAGAACGAGGTCAGTTTGATAGCGTCATTGCTCATTTTGATTTCCTTGATTGGTCTTGTGTTGAAGCAGATTATCCACCAACTCCAGCAATGCCGCCTGCTCGGCCGCTGGAGCGAAGAGGGGAGCGCGGGCGTCGCACTGCGCGCGCAGGTGCGCATGAAAGTCTTGGTCCTGCACCGCGCGGTCGATCAGGCGCGCCAGCGCGGCGGCGTCGCCGGGCGGGAAATAGCCGGCGTAGTCGTCGCCCAGCATGCCGCGATTGCCGCTGATGTCGCTGGCCAGCACCGGCACGCCGCTGCAGACAGCTTCGATGATGACGTTGGCGCCGCCTTCCATGTGCGAGGTGATCGCCATCAGATAGCTGCGCTTCAGGCGCTGGCGCGTGGCGGCGTGCGGCAGGGCGCCCAGCCAGCGGTAGCGCGGCTGCGCGGCGGCCGTCGCTTGCGCGGCTTCTGCCAGTTGCGGTTCCAGCGCGCCGCCAATGTGGACCAGGCGCACCTTGGCCGCCGTGACCAGTCCGGCGGCACGCATGAAGGTCAGCGGATCTTTTTCGGCGCGCAGGTGGCCCACCATGACGATGTCGGCGTGGCGCCGCGCGGCTGGTGCTCGGGCGGGCCGCAGCGTTGGCGCAGACTGGAAGATGACGCTGGCCTTGGCGCGCAATGGCGAGGGCAGGGCATCCATGCCGGCCGGCTGCAGCAGCACCAGCGCGCTGGCCTGCCGCAGCGAGCGCTGGGCGCTGGCGTCGGTCTCGATGTCGCGGTATAGATCGGTGCCGGTGAGCAGCAGGATGGACGGGCGGTCCGGATGCTGCTCCGCATAGGCAGCCAGCGACGGCGCGGAGCGGCGCGCGTGCAGCGCGATCAGCAGGTCGGGAGGCCTGGTATGGGCCGCATTGCCCATCTCGTCCGGGTCGGGCCATTGTTGCGAAATCGTTACCTTGTAGCGCGTGCGCAGAAAACGCGCCCAGCGGCTCGCGCTCTGCCAATTGCCGTTGTTGGCGCGCGCCGAGGCGGGGCTGACGATCCAGATGTGGTGTGCGGTCACTGGTGTTTTGCCTGGAAATCGTTACAATCGGCCCATGAATTCAAGTCCATCTTCCTTCAGAATCGCCACGCCCCGTCAACTGGCGGAGGCGCTGCGGCATGCGCGGGATTATACGCTGTCGCTGTTCGAATGCTTTGCCGCCGCCGGCATGGACGTGTCCGAGCGCGTGCCGCAGCTGCGCATCGTCAATCCGCCGTTGTGGGAGCTGGGCCATATCGCCTGGTTCGCCGAGTGGTTCATCCTGCGCGACGCCGCTTCCAGCGATCCGGCCGATGCCGTCGGCAACTGCCTGCTGACCCGCGGCGACGGCTGGTTCGACTCCGCGCGCGTGCCGCACCGCAGCCGCTGGACGCTGGACCTGCCCAGCGCCGGCGCGCTGAAGACCTATTGCCACGAAGTGCTGGACCGCGTGCTCGACAAGCTGTCGCGCGAGCCGAACGACGATGCGGCGCTGTATCCCTACCGGCTGGCGCTGGCGCACGAGGACATGCACGGCGAGGCGCTGCTGTACACGCTGCAGACGCTGGGCCTGGCCGCGCCGGAGCGGGCGCCGCGCGACGAGCAGGCCTTGTTTGCGCCGTCCGAGATCGGCTTCCCCGGCGGCACCATCCAGCTGGGCAGTGCCGAAGGCCACGGCTTCGCCTTCGACAACGAACGCCAGGCGCATGCGCACCGCGTGACGCCGTTCGCCATCGACAGCACGCTGGTCAGCAACGCGCAGTACGCCGACTTTGTCGCCGACGGCGGCTATGACAACCGCCAGTTCTGGAGCACCGCCGGCGCCGACTGGCTGATGCGGCAGGATCGCTCGGCGCCGCGCTACTGGCAGCGCGACGGAGGCCAGTGGCGCACGATGCGCTTCGGCCAGCTCTCGACGCTGGCCGGCGCAGAACCGGTGCGCCACGTGAACCTGTATGAAGCGCAGGCTTACTGCGCCTGGGCCAACCGCCGCCTGCCGACCGAGGCGGAGTGGGAATATGCCGCGCTGTCCGGCCATCCGGCCTTCCGCTGGGGGCAGTTGTGGGAGTGGACGGCGTCGCCATTCGAGCCTTATCCGGAGTTCCAGGCAGACCGCTACCGCGAATATTCCGAGCCCTGGTTCTCCACGCACCAGGTCCTGCGCGGCGCCTCGTTCGCGACGCCGTCGCGTTTCGGATCGGCCAGGTTCCGCAACTTCTTCATGCCCGAGCGCGACGACATCTTCGCCGGTTTTCGTACCTGCGCCTGGCCCGGATAGTCTTTTAGCGAGGGCTCTGCTATCCTTTTCTTTTTCCAGAAAAGGGCGCATCCCATGAAGTTCAAGCATCTCCTGATTTCCGCCGCCGTCCTGGGCGCCCTGGGCGCGGCGGCACCGTCGTTCGCCGACGCCGGCAAGGTCGTCGCGATCCGTGCCGGCAAACTGGTCGACGTGGTGGCCGGCACGGTGCTCAAGGACCAGACCATCATCATCACCGGCGATCGCGTTACCTCGGTCGGCCCGAGCGCATCGGCCAAGGTGCCGGCCGGCGCGCAACTGATCGACCTGTCGTCGCAAACGGTGCTGCCAGGCCTGATCGACATGCATACCCACCTGACCGGCGACCCTTACCTGGGCGGCTACAACGCGCTGGGCGTATCCGACACGCGGGCCGCGCTGTACGGCGTGCGCGCCGCGCGCAAGACGCTGGAAGCTGGTTTCACCACGGTGCGCAATGTCGGCGCCAGCGGCTTCGGCGACGTCGCGCTGCGCGACGCCATCAACGACGGCGATTTCATCGGCCCGCGCATGCGCACGGCCGGTTACGCCATCGGCATCCAGGGCGGCCATTGCGACGAGAACCTGCTGCCGGCGGAGATGAAGTTCACCAGCCGCGGCGTGGCCGACGGTCCATGGGAGGCGCGCGCCAAGGTGCGCGAGATGGCCAAGTACGGCGCCGACGTGATCAAGATCTGCGCATCGGGCGGCGTGCTGTCCAAGGGCGACGAGCCGGGCGCGCAGCAGTACACGCTGGAAGAGATGCAGGCCATCGTCGGCGAGGCGCATAAGCTGGGCCGCAAGGTGGCGGCGCATGCGCACGGCACCAGCGCCATCCGCGACGCGATCATCGCGGGCGTCGATTCGGTCGAACATGCGAGCCTGATCGACGACGAAGGCATCCGGCTGGCGCGCGAGAAAGGCACCTACCTGGTGATGGACATCTACAACGACGACTTCATCCTGCAGGAAGGCGAGAAGGCCGGCATGCTGCCGGAATCGATCGCCAAGGAAAAGGTCATCGGCCAGCTGCAGCGCGATAACTTCCGCAAGGCCTTCACCGGCGGCGCGAAGATGGCGTTCGGTACCGACGCCGGCGTCTACCCGCATGGCGACAACGCCAGGCAGTTCGCCTACATGACCAAGTACGGCATGACGCCGATGCAGGCGATCCAGGCGGCGACCATCAACGCGGCCGACCTGCTGGGCTGGAAGGACCGGGTCGGTTCCATCAGCGCCGGCAAGTTCGCCGACATCATCGCCGTGAAGGGCGATCCGTCCGAGAACGCTTCCGAACTGACCAAGGTGACGTTTGTGATGAAGGGCGGCGAAGTAATCCGCCGCTAGGCTGCATAGGGTCTGACAGGCCATCAAACTGGCTCGCGGGGCCATGCTGTTGTGGCGCGGATGGTTCGGGAAGAACGTTGTTCTTCTATATACTTTTCGCTTTCACTTAGTGCACTGCGAGCCGGTATGCGTCCTCAAGTTTTTTCCTTTATCCTGGCCTGCGCGCTGACCGCCTGCGGCGGTTCCGGTTCCTCTTCGGGCACCCCGCAGGCGGATGCGACCGCCGGCACCTTTGTCGGCACCTCGCCCGACACCACGGCCGGCATCACCGTCACAGATCCGCAAGTAGTGAGCCTGCCGTCGATGCACGACGCGCTGGTGGTCGGCGACCATATCGTGGTGCGCTCGCTATCCGCATCCTCCATCACCGTCAACGGCAAGCAGCTATACGCGCGCACGCGTTTGAGCCTGCTGGACAAGGATGGCAAGCTGACCGCGAGCACCGACTATGGCTTCGCGCTGGCGGCCGGCTATACCGGTGACTGGCTGATGATGCCGTCGCCGGATGGCTTCATCATGGTTCAATCGGGGCCCGGCACCAAGCTGCTGCACTTCGACGCGCAAGCGAAACTGGAGGGCGGCGCGACGGACCTGTATCCGGTGGCGGCGGCCGATTCCACCAGCGAATTGTCGGCGGCCGAAAGCGGCGGCGCCGTGGACGGCAACGGCTTCTGGCTGGCCACCACATTCTCGCGGCTTCCTATCACCGACAAGACGCAGTACCTGCTCAAATTGTGCAAATTCGATTTCAACGGCAGGCAGCTGACCCCTCCTTTCGAGATTTCGACGTCGTCCCTGCATCCGCGCGTGGCGGCTGCGGGCGGCGCGGTGCTGACGGCCTGGCTGGAAAACGGCGGCGCCATGCTGGCCATGTGGCCGAAGGGTTTGGGCGCGCCGGTGTTACGTACACTCGCCACCGGCGGGGCGCAGCCTTATCCGACAGTGCTGGACACCAACGGCAAGATGGGCGTGCTGTGGAACGCCAAGGGCACCACCACCAGTCCTGGCGGCGTGAATGGTGTGGCGATTGACAGCAACGGCGCGCCGGTGCTATCGGTCAGCAACTCCGACCTGGCGCTGGAGACCCTGTCGGGCCACTGGAAGGGCAATGTGCGCGGACCGGAATTCGATGCGCGGGCATACAAGGGCAGCCTGCTGCTGGCCGATTTGGTGCTCGGCTCCTACAACCCCGGCGATCCGATCGGCGACATCGTGGTGCTGGCCGACTATGGCGTGGGCACGGCGGCGCTGACGGCGCAGAAATCGCTGGTCGAGCGTGTCCGGTTGACCGGTCCGGGGAACGGCATCGGCAGCTCGCCGGTGTTCCGGCAGATGCTGTTCGCCGATCACGCGATGCTGCTGATCGGCGACGAAAACCAGCTGCGGACCGTGCGCGTGGTCCGCAACTAGCAAGACGGGGTCAGATCTGACCCCGGGTTTAAATCAGCGATTCGGCCAGGTCGGTCAGGTCGTCCGCGTATTCGAGTTCGATCAGCTCCTTGCGGGCGACGCCACTGCGCCAGGCGGCCGAGGCGATCTTCGGCGTGACGCCGCGCAGCAGGCGGGGATCGAGCAGGCCGGGCACCACGTAGTCCTTGCCGAAACGGGCGTCGGCACGCGCCATGTCGGCCAGCGCCACCACGCAGGCGCGCTTCATTTCCTGGTTGATGGTCGAGGCGCCGCTGTCGAGCGCCGCTCGGAACAAATACGGGAAGCACAGCGCGTTGTTGATCTGGTTCGGATAGTCCGAACGGCCGGTGGCGATGATCGCATCCGGCGCCACCTCGCGCACCAGTTCCGGCCGCAGTTCCGGCTCCGGATTGGCCAGCGTGAAGACGATGGGCTGGGCCTTCATGCGCTGGATGTCCGTCTGCGACAGCACGCCGGGACCGGACACGCCGAGGAACACGTCCGCGCCTTCCATCACTTCCGACAGCCTGGTGGCCGTAGTGTCCTGCGCCCACGCGGCTTTTTCGCCGTCCAGCGCGCGCGCCGTGGTCAGCACGCCCTTGCTGTCGCATACGTAGATGTTCTTGCGCTCCGCGCCCAGGTCCACCAGCAGTTCCAGGCAGGCCATGGCCGCCGCGCCGGCGCCGGAGCAGACGATCTTCACGGTGGCGATATCGCGGCCGGTCATCTCGATGGCGTTCAGCATGCCGGCGCCGACCACGATGGCGGTGCCATGCTGGTCGTCGTGGAACACCGGTATCGACAACCGTTCGCGCAGCTTGCGCTCGATGTAGAAGCATTCCGGCGCCTTGATGTCTTCCAGGTTGATACCTCCGAACGTAGGATGCAGCGCGGCGATGATCTCGATCAGCTTGTCCGGATCGGATTCGTCGATTTCGATATCGAAGGCGTCGATGCCGGCGAATTTTTTGAACAGCACCACTTTGCCTTCCATCACAGGCTTGCCGGCCAGCGCGCCGATGTTGCCCAAGCCGAGCACCGCGCTGCCGTTGGTGATCACGCCGACCAGGTTGCCCTTGGCGGTGTATTCGTAGGCCTTGGCCGGCTCGCGCTGGATTTCCACGCAGGGTGCCGCCACGCCGGGCGAGTAGGCCAGCGCCAGGTCTTCCTGGGTCACCACGCTCTTGGTGACTTCGATGGCGATCTTGCCTGCGCTGCCGGCGCGGTGATAGGCCAGCGCTTTCTGTTCGATGGTGCTCATGGTGCGTCCTCTTTATTCTTGTCTTTTAGATGTGAAAAACGCCTGCACGAGCCGAAGCTGGTACAGGCGCAAAACTGCTGGGGTTCAGTGGATCATGGATACAGGCCGCGTACTTCGCGGGCTTGCAGCACACGGGTGCACGCCAGGATGAAAGTCGCTGTGCGCAGTGTTACTTTCTTCTCTTGCGATACGGTCCATACGGCGTTGAATGCGTCTTGCATGATGCGAGTCAGTCGTGCGTTGATTTCGTCCTCGCTCCAGAAGAAACTGGAGAAGTCCTGTACCCATTCAAAGTATGACACGGTTACGCCGCCGGCGTTGGCCAGCACGTCGGGAACGATCAGCACGTCCTTGTCGGTCAGGATGTCGTCCGCTTCCGGCGTGGTCGGGCCGTTGGCGCCTTCGAGGATGATCTTGGTGCGGATCGTCGGCGCGTTGGCGGCGGTGATCTGCTGTTCCAGCGCGGCCGGAATCAGGATGTCCGATTCGATGCCCCAGAAGGCCTCGCGGTCCAGGAAGGCTTCGGCGCCGGCGAAGCCGGTCACGCTGCCGGTTTCGGCGACGTGATCGTGCAGACGGGCGACGTCCAGGCCGCCCTGGTGCACCACGGTGCCGGTGTGATCCTGCACGGCGATGACCTTGGAGCCTGCGTTGGCAAACATGGTCGCGGCGACGCCGCCGACGTTACCGAAACCCTGGATGGCGACACGTGCGCCTTCGATCGCCACGCCGCGCTTGGCGGCGGCTTCGCGGCCCACCACGAACACGCCGCGGCCGGTCGCTTCGCGGCGGCCCAGCGAGCCGCCCAGCGAGATCGGCTTGCCGGTGACGACGCCGGTCGACAGGTTACCTTCGATCATGGCGTAGGAGTCCATCATCCATGCCATCACCTGTTCGTTGGTGTTGACGTCCGGTGCCGGGATGTCCTTGTTAGGTCCGATGATCAGCGAGATCTCGCTGGTGTAGCGGCGGGTCAGGCGCTGCAGTTCGCCGCGGGACAGGGTCTTCGGGTCGACGCGGATGCCGCCCTTGGCGCCGCCGTACGGTACGTTGACCGCGGCGTTCTTGACCGTCATCCAGGCCGACAAGGCCATCACTTCGGACAGCGTGACGTCCTGGTGGAAGCGCACGCCGCCCTTGCCCGGGCCGCGCGACATATTGTGCTGAACGCGGTAGCCTTCGTAGTGGGCGATCGAGCCGTCATCGCGCTCGATCGGCACGTCGACGGTCAGGATGCGCTTCGGGCGCTTCAGCGTTTCGACCCAGCGCGACAGGTTGCCCAGGTGCGGCGTGACGCGGTCGATCTGCTGCAGGTAGACGCCCCAGGGACCCAGGTCTTCTGGATTGAGGTAGGAAGGCAGTGTGTGTTGTGCTTGTACAGTGGTCATGCTCAAGTCTCCGGTGGATTCGTGGCTGAAGGCTGCTCGTGGCGGCGTTCAAGTGGAACGAATCATAGGGTGGGAGACGTAAAACGGGCCAATGCTGTATGCGCATTCGGCTATGCAAAAAATGCATAGTTAGCGGATTGGTATTATCGCTCCGATACGGGAGCGCGACATTTGCGGCCGCTGCTTTTCTGCTGCTGTTCGAGGAATTCCCACAACCGTTCGACGATGGCCTTGCCGCGCCGCTGCGCCGACGGACGCTCCCGATAGAGCCGGATTTCCATTTCGATTTCCCAGTCCGAGGTGCCGCCGTCGGCGCGCGCCAGCTGCTTTTGCTTGAGCTCCCGCGTGACCGCCGACTCGGGCAGGAAGGCGATGCCGCGGCCTTCGAGCGCCATCATCTTCAAGCCTTCGGCCATGTCGGTCTCGTAGTGCGGATCCAGGTGCAGCGGGGTTTTGGCGTCGGCCAGGATCAGCTCCACCATGCGGCCCAGGTAGGCGTTGTTGGTGTACGATAAAAACGGCAGAGGCTCTTTTTTCGAACCGGGCAGCGTGAATTCGGGCACCTTGTTCTTGTCGCAGCGGGCGTAGGCGCGCAGCGATTCGTGGCCCAGCACCAGCATGTCGTAGCGGCCCGGGTCGAGCTGCACCGGCTGGCGCGGATGGTGGTAGCACAACAGCAGGTCGCAGCCGCCTTCGACCAGCTGCATCACGGCGTCGTGCACGTTGAGCGCCATCAGGCGGCTGCTGATCGGGGCGAAGTCGTGCTCCAGTGACGTCAGCCATTTCGGCACGAAGGTCAGCGACAGCGTGTGCGGCACGGCGAGGTCGATGCTGGTCTGCGCGGCGGCGCGCTTGGAGCGCAGCATGTCGCGCGCGCCGTTGATCTGCGCCAGCATTTCCAGCGCCTGCTCGTAGAAGACGATGCCGGCCGGCGTCAGGCGGGTGGGATACGAGGTGCGGTCGATCAGGTCCGTGCCCAGCCAGTTTTCCAGCGACTGGATGCGGCGCGAAAAGGCGGGCTGCGTCACGTGGCGCAGCGCCGCGGAACGGCTGAAGTTATTGGTCTCGACCAGCGAGATGAAGTCTTCCAGCCATTTGGTTTCCATGCACGGTTCCTTTTACTGCGGTTGCGGTGTGTTCGACGTGATGCCGCGGATGGGCGTGAGCAGCCAGGCCAGCGCGGCGAACGCCATCAGTATGATGCCACCTCCGACGAACAATTGCGACAGCGGGATCATCGTCAGTATCCAGCCGGCGGCGGCGGCCGACATCGGCGCCAGTCCCATGAAGATGAACATGAAGATGCTCATCGCGCGGCCCATCATGTGCGGCGGCACGCGGCGCTGTATCCAGGTGAAGACGTTGACCTGCATGAAGCCGGACAGCACGCCGAGCAGCAGCATCAGCAGCGCCGCCTGCCATGCGGCGTGCACGGCGGCCATCGGTATCAGCAGCAGGCCGGCGATGGCGTCGATCAGCAGGATCGTGGTGCCGAAGGTGGCGAAGCGCAGGCGCTTGCCGCCGACCGCGGCGCCGGCCATCCCCAGCAGCATGCCGGCGCCGTTGGCGCCCATCAGCAGGCCTAGCGTGGAGGCGCCATGCAGCTCGCTGGCCAGCACCGGAATCGCCACCTGCATCGCGCCGCCGATGAACAGCGAGACGGTGCCCCAGTAGATGAAGCACAGGCGCAGCGGCACGTCGCTCCATACCATCGCCAGGCCGGCGTGGACGGAGCCCAGCACCGATTGCGGCGCTTCCGTTTTCGACGGCATGGCCAGCGTGCGGACCCTGGACAAGGTCCATGCTGAGACGAGGAAGCTGACGCAGTCGAAGCCGAACGCGAACGCCAGGCCGCGCGCATCGGCGATCATTCCGCCGCTGCCGCCATTACCGCCACTACCGCCGCTGATGGCCAGCAGGCCCGCCGCCATCAGCGGGCCGACCAGCATCGTCAGCTGGCGCAGCCCCATCATCATACCGTTGGCCGCCTGGAAGTGCGCGGGCGGGATCGCATGCGGCATCATCGACGTGCCGGATGGGATGCCGAAAGCCTGCGCCAGGCCTATGGCGAAGGCCAGCACATAGATGATGTTCAGCGTGGCGTGCGGCGACAGGTCCACCGTCAGCGACAGCGTGTCCGATATCTGTAGCGCCGGTTCGTGGTTCAGCACCAGCAGCGTAAGCAAGGCAAGCAGCACGGCGTTGGCGTACTTGCTGAGCATGAGCACGCGCTTGGGCGAGTAGCGGTCCGTCAGCGCGCCGCCGATCAGGATGAAGACGGCGCGCGGTATGCTCATCAGCGCGATGACGAAACCCAGCGCCAGCGTGTCGCCGGTCAGCTTGAGCACCAGCCAGGGCAGGGCGACGATGGTCAGCTGGTCGCCCAGCATGGAGATCACGCCGCCGCGCAGCAGCCACTTGAAGTTCGGGTCGCGCTTCAATGCCGCGCGTTGCAGTTTCGGATCGTCCATGATGGAGCTCTCTCAGGAATTGGTGGCGTTCATGCCGGCGATCAGGCCCAGCGCGGTGCTCACGTCGTCGAAATGCGCGGGCGGGCAGTTGCGCAGCAGGTCCTTGCTGATCTGCTCCGCCACCGTGACGGCGTTGTTCAGCAGCTCGCGGCCGGTTTCGGTGATGGCGGCATAGGCGACGCGGGCGTCGCGCGGATCCTGCTGGCGCTCGACCAGGCCGATTTTTTCCAGCGGCAGCAAGGTGCGGGTGACGCCGGACGCGGTCAGGCCCTGGCGTTCGGCCAGGTCGACGCGGCGCAGGCGGCCGCCTGGTGCGCGGTTCAGGTAGTGCAGCAGCATGAAGTCGCCAAAGCTGATGCCGTGATAGCCGCCCAGCACCTGGTCGAGCCGGCGCACCAGCGTCGCCTGCGCGCGCGCCAGCCGCAGCGCGAATTCCAGGCTGGGGCTGACGGCCGGCGAGACGGAAGTTGTATTTTCATCCATAGCGGACTCCTCATTGATTAATGCTTGAATTATACTTGATTAATCAAGTATATGTGAGAAGATATTTACACCGATGTAAGATTTTCACAACGTTTGCTGGATAATTAGTTTTAATTACATAACATTACGTAATTATGATATCGTTTCCATCCTACAAAAACAGCGGAGACCGCAATGCACATGGGGACAACCGAGATCTTCCTGATCGCGATGACTATCATTTTTAGCGTGCCATACATCATTTGGCGCTTCGGCAACACGGACTACTACGCGCCGCTGGTGGTGGTGCAGATCATCACCGGCATCCTGCTGGGGCCGGGCATCATGGGCCGCGCCTATCCCGAGTACTACAGTTTCGTCTTCAACCCGCAGGTGGTGCAGTCGCTGAACGGCGTCGCCTGGTGGGCGGTGATGATCTTCGTGATGATCGCCGGCATCGAGCTGGATCTGAAGAAGGCCTGGGAGCACCGCCGCGAAAGCGCCATCACCGCCGGCCTGGCCCTGGGCACGCCGCTGGTGTTCGGCTGCGTCGCCGCGCTGGGCCTGATCGGCTATGCCGGCTGGATGGGGCCGAAAGCCCAGACCTGGCAATTCGTGGTGGGCGTGGGCATGGCCTGCGCGGTGACCGCGCTGCCCATCCTGATCCTGCTGATGGAGAAACTGGAAATCCTGCGCCAGCCGATTGGCCAGCGCATCCTGCGCTACGCCAGCGTCGACGACATCGCCATCTGGGGCGTGCTGGCGGCGATCCTGATGGACTGGGACCGCGTTGGCCGCCAGGTCGGCTTCCTGGTGGCGTTCGGGGTGGCGACCAAGCTGTTCCGCATGATGATGGTGCGCCTGGAAGAGCGCGACCGCTGGTATATCTCCTTCATCTGGCTGGCCGTGTGCGCGTTTGCCGCCGACTGGGCCGGCCTGCACTTCATGGTCGGCGCCTTCCTGGCCGGCGCGGTGATGGATTCCCACTGGTTCAACCAGGAGCGCATGGACTTCCTGCGCGCCAACGTGCTGATGGCCATCATGCCGGTATTCTTCCTCAGCACCGGCCTGCGCACCAACTGGGCGATGGGCGGTTCGGCGGTGTTCATCGTGGCGGCCGTGATGCTGATCGCCTCGGTCAGCGGCAAGCTGGCCGGCGTCCACATCGCCGGCAAGATCCTGAAGTGGGGGCCGGGCGAGGCGTCGATCATCGGCTGGCTGCTGCAGACCAAGGCGTTGATCATGATCATCTTCGTCAACATCCTGCTGGACAAGCAGATCATCACCAGCGAGACCTTCACCGCGCTGCTGCTGATGGCGATCGGCAGCACCATGCTGACGGTGCCGATGGTGTATCCGAAATTGCAGCGGGTGGCGCAGCTGATCTTCAAAACCAGCTGATATAATTGAGGGATGAACGATACTACCCAACTCCCTCCATTGCCGGATCGTCTGTCGATCGATCCGCGCAGCCCGCACCACGTTGCCGCCGTCTTCGAACACGACGTCGGCATCCGTTTTAACGATAAAGAACGCCTGGACGTTGATGAGTACTGCATCAGCGAAGGCTGGATCAAGGTTCCTGCCGGTAAGAGCCTGGACCGCAAGGGCAACCCGATGCTGATCAAGCTGAAGGGTAAAGTCGAAGCGTTTTATCGTTAAAAAAATGGCCACCTCAGGGTGGCCATTTCATTACTGCGCTACGGTTTCCCCGCGCAGCTTGTCGAGCATTTCCAGCGTCGCCGGCAGCAAATTCATGATGCCGTGATAAGCGCAATACTCGCAAAACGCTTCTTCCGGGGTCATTGCTGTGATGCTGGCATCGGAGTGTCCGCGGCGGCGCAGCGCGCGCAGACAGGCTGGATCCATATTCCTGGCGTTCATGAACTATTTCCTTTTTGAGCAGTTGTTTGGGCTACTTGAAGTATTGTAGTCCAAAATAGTGCCATGTGGAAACTTTATTGGGTTTCCTTAACATTCGGAAACAATTTGCCATGATTTCGTCAGGCGGCGGCCTGCGGCGCCGGCACCTGCACCTGTGCCGCCAGTCCCCGGTTCAAACGCCACAACAGCGTGGTGGCCACCAATGAACTGCCCACCACCACGTAGCCGACCACGTTGAAATTCTGCAAGTGGCCGTCCGCGCCCTGCGTGACGATATGGCCGGCCACGACCGAGGCCAACCCGCCCGACAACTGCTGGATCGAGGCGCTGATGGCGTTGAACGAACCGCGCTGGGTCTGCGACGGCACCGACGACACCAGCGCCTGGAACGGGATCATGCGCGAGAAGATGCCGATGAACAGCACCGTATTCACAATGATCAGCACCGGCAGCGAGGTCGGCCCCAGGTTGGTGTAGATCAGCACCATGGCGATCGACAGCGTGGTGCCGAACAGGAACACCCTGAACTTGCCGACCGCGTCGGCCGCCTTGCCTATCATCGGACCGATGAAGATGGTCGCCAGGCCGGTCACCAGGTAGACGGTCGGCAGGTGGTGCAGGTCGATGCCCAGGTTGTTGACCACGTAGGCGCTGCTGAACGGCATCAGCATGAAGCCGCCGGTGGTCAGCAGGGCGGTGGTGGCGAACGCCAGCAGATAGCGTTTTTCCGTCAGCGTGTGGTACAGGTGCATCCACGCGGTGTGCTCCTGCGGCTTGCCCAGGTGCTCGTTCACAGGCTGCATCTTCCATGCGACCAGCAGGCCGCCGACCAGGCCGAACGCCGCCATGGCGATGAACGGGATATGCCAGTTCCACTGGTTGGACAGGTAGATGCCGGCCGGGATGCCCAGTACCTGGCTGGCGGCAAACGCGGTCTGGATCAGGCCCATGACGCGGCCGCGCATCTGCGGCGGGAACAGGTCGGTGGAAATGGCCAGCACCACGGAACCGATGACGCCGCCGAACAGGCCGGTGACGATGCGCGCCGCCAGCAGCGATTCAAAGCTTTGCGCGAGGCCGCACCACAGGGTGCCGAGGATGAATCCGGTGTAGAAGAACAGCAGCAGTTTCTTGCGGTCGTAGCGGTCGGCAAAGCCGGCGGTCAGCAGGCCGGAGGCGCCGGCGCTGAAGGCGTAGGCCGAGACAACCAGGCCGAACTGCGCCGGGCCGATGTTCAGGGCCGGCATGATGACCGCGCCAAGCGGCGACATCAGCATGAAATCCAGGATGACGGCGAACTGCAGGAAGGCCAGCATCGCCACGACGGTTTTTTGATAGCCGGTGAAAGGCACCGGAGTGGGTTTCTTCATATTTTTATTCTCCATTCGGGCGGCAGCGGCCCATGAATTTTTGACGGAATTGCTCGCGCTCTTCATCTGTCATTGCATGCCAGCGGTACCAGCGCTCGTGGCCTCCGCCGTGGCGTCCCTTGAAGCCGCCGAACAGGATACGGCATAGTACCAACAAGCCCAGCGCGTGCCAGTAGTCGATTTGTAACGCGGCGGGGAACAATGCGGGCGTCACCCAGTTCCACAGCAGCATCACGACGGCGGCCAGCAGGGCGATGCAGGCGAGGATCAGGGGCAGGAACAACAGTTTGCGTTTCATTTCAATTCTCCTTTCAATTCTTTGTCAGACAAAGTCCTGCAGGCGCGAGCGCAAATGCAGGACCGCATAGCGCTTGCGCGCCAGCAAGGTGTTCACGGGGGTGCCGCATTGCGCGGACATTTCTTTAAAGCTGGTGCCGTCCAGTTCGTGCGCGATGAACACTTCGCGCTGGTTGGCGGGCAATTCTTCCAGCGCCACCTGCAGCGCCTGCAGCAGCAGGGTGCGGGTGTAGGCGTCTTCCGGGCTGCCCTCGGCCGAGGGCAGCAGCAGGTCGAGGCGGTATTCTTCGCCGTCCTCGTCGGTCATGTCGTCCAGCGCCACTTCCTTTTTCTTGCGGAAGCGGTCGATGATGCGGTTGCGCGCCACGCGGAACAGCCAGGCGCTGACCTGTTCGATCGGTTCGGGCAGGCGGTAGGCCTCGGTGAACTCGTAGAACACATCCTGCAGGATGTCGTCCGCATCGGTCGGATCGCTGACCCGGCGCCGGATAAAATTGCCCAGGCGCGAGCGTTCCCGCAACACGGTGGCAGTGATGTCCTGGTCGATGCTTGAATTCGGCGGTGTCATGCGTTTGAAGACGGGCCTGGGCTGCGGATATTGTGTCGGGATGCAAAACTATTCGTCGGCGGACTGATTGAGCGCGATGTACACCTTGCCGCCCTGGTAGTCGAACAGGATGCTGGTCTGGCGCAGGATGCCGTTGCTGATGTTGCCGGCGATATCGGTGCCGTTCTGCGAGCCGGCCGGTTGCTGCGACAGTTCCAGCACCGGGTTGGCGATGCGCACGCCGCCCATTTCAAACAGCTTGCCGCGCGTGGCCAGCACCCGGGTCATGCCGCCGACGGCGCGGCTGACCTGGACCGCGTCGCCGGCCCGGTATTTGTCGACCAGCGCGTGGCGGTCGACGAAGGCCTTGCTCATCGTCAGCGAATAGTCGCTGCCGGTGTCGATGTTGAACTTGCCCGGCAGGCCGTCGAGCACCGCTTCGATCTGCGGGATCTTGTTGTGGAAGGTCAGCGGCATGGCTGCGGCCGAACCGTGGTAGACGAAGCTGGCCGGATCGTAGAAGGTCAGCTGGCGCGCGGCGTAGTCGATCAGCGTGGGCGTATTCCACAGCCATTCGTAGCCTATGGTGCCGTCGACCGGCAGTTCGTCCAGCGTCGGGCTGGTGAAGAAGGCCTGGCGGTCCAGCGTCAGCCCGGCCAGCGCGATCCGGTCTATCGTGGTCAGCGCGCCGCGCTCGGTGTGTTCGCCCAGGCCGTGCAGCAGCGCCACGCCTTGCGCCGGCAGTTGCAGCTTCTTGTACAGCCGGTCGCTGATGACGTTGGGGGCGCCGGTGTCGAGGATGAAGCGGAACGGGCCCTGGCCGTTGAGCGTCAGCTTGATGCAGATGTGGCCGAGGCAGGGCTCGAACGGCACGGTCACGGCCTGTCGCGCGGCGGAAAAGCCCTGGATGGCGGCCGGTCGCGGCAGAGAGAAATCCATCTGCGCGGCCGGGCGGTTGAGGACGATGCCGGAGATGCGCAGCACTTCCTCGTCCTTGTTGTCGTTGGCGTTGCGGTAGTGCTCTTCAAACGGCAGCGTCACGGCGCCGACGGGGCGGAAATCGCGGTAGTCGATGATCATGGCGACGCCGTCCACCGTTTCCTGGCGGCGCTCGATGCGCTGGCTGGCGGTATTGATCCAGTAATCGAAGGAGTTGCCGGCGTCCAGCGTGACGCGGACGATGGCGTAATCGATGCCGTCGTGCCGGCGCGGCGGCAGCAGCTGCAGCGTGCGGGCCTTGCCGCGGGCGAACCAGTAGGCGTAGGACTGGCGGCCCAGGTGCTGGGCCGGGCTGCCGGCCGCGCCTTCGAGCTTTTCCAGCTGGCCCATTTTCTGCCGCCAGAAATCGCGGCCGTCCGAATTCGAGATCAGCCGCGCCACCGCCGACGACGGAATGCGCTGCGCGTAGCGGCCGGTGGCATAGTCGATATCGCTGCTGCCGGCTTCGTCGTGGCCCAGGTAGGTGCGGACGAAATCGGTGTGCTGCGTGCTGACCTGGTCCCAGGCGTCGCCTCCCACGGCGCTGCGGGCGCGGTCGAGCAGCGCCGCAGCGCTGTCGTCGGCGTTGCAGTGGAGTGCCGCGACAGCCAGGGCCAGGCCGGCGGCGGTGCGCAGGAATATATGGGCGGACAAGGGGCGCTTTCTCGGGATGAACTTGACATGTTATCTCAAAAATGGAAGTGTGCTTGTTTTGGCAAGCTTTTGTTATACTGATTTTCACTTCAAGGCGGGGATATCGGCGATGAGTGAGACAAGTCAATTCAACGGAAGTTGTTTATGCGGCGGCGTGGCATACCGGGCCGAGGGGCCCGTCAGGCACGCCAGCCATTGTTATTGCACCATGTGCCAGAAGCAGCATGGCGCCGCCGCCGGTTCCTACGCCAATGTGGACCGTGCCGGCTACGTCGTCGAGCGCGGCGCGGATCTGGTGACGGAGTACGCGTCGTCCGACCATGGCCGGCGCGGCTTCTGCCGCGTTTGCGGCTCGACGCTGTTCTGGCGCAGCACCCAGTCGCCGGACCGCATCGCCATCACCCTGGGCACGCTGGAGCGGGAATACGACGGACCGGTGCAGCGCGAGCTGTATGTCGAAAACAAGCCCGGCTGGCTGCCGGTAAGGGAGAGGTAATCCATGCGGACCTGGTCCATTCCACGCGCCATCCTGGTCGGCGGCCTGATCGCCGGCATCCTGGACATCACATTCGCGATTTCCTTTGGCATCTACAACGGCCTGACGCCGGAGCGTTTGCTGCAGATCGTCGCCAGCGGCTTGCTGGGCAAGGAGGCGTTCACCGGCGGCACGGCGACGGCCGCCGTGGGGCTGCTATGCCATTTCGCCTTGAGCCTGGTGTGGATGACGCTGTTCCTGCTGGCGGCCAGGCAGTCGCCGGGACTGGCGGCGCGTCCGCTGGTCTCCGCCATCGGGTACGGCATCGTCGTTTTCCTCGCCATGCGGCTGGTGGTGCTGCCGCTGTCGGCCTTCCCGCGCCCGGTCACGTTCAAACCGCTGGCCACCGTCATGGACCTGGCATCCCACATCTTTTTGTTCGGGCTGCCGATCGTCTGGGCGACCCGCAAGGCTATCTATATTGGAGGAAAAAAGTGAACCCCAAGGTTGATGCGTACATGGGCAGGATCAAGCAGTGGCGGGAAGAATGCGAGAAATTGCGCGAGATCGTGCTTGCCTGCGACCTGACCGAAGAACTGAAGTGGGGCGTTCCCTGCTACACCTTCGACGACAAGAACATCGTTTTAATCCACGGCTTCAAGGAGTACTGCGCGCTGCTGTTCATGAAGGGTGTCTTGCTCAAGGATCCCAAGGGCATCCTCATCACGCAGACGGAGAACGTGCAGTCGGGGCGGCAGATACGCTTCACCAGCCTCAAGGAAATCACCAAGCTGGCGCCGACCTTGAAAGCCTATATCAAGGAAGCCATCGAGGTGGAAAAGGCTGGCTTGAAGATCGAGATGAAAAAGACCGAGGAATTCCCTGTGCCCGAGGAGTTCCGGCGCGTGCTGGATGACGATCCTGCTTACCGGGATGCTTTTCAGGCGTTGACGCCCGGCCGGCAACGCGGCTATCTGCTGTATTTCGCGGGTGCCAAGCAATCCAGTACCCGCGAGTCCAGGATAGAAAAATGCCGGGACAAGATTTTCGACGGCATAGGGTGGAACGATAAATAAGGCCGCAAATAAGGCAGCAAAGCGATGGATTCGCTGATCGCCGCTTCCGCGCGCGCGCTCGCCGCCGGCGACGCGCTGGGCGCGCTGAAGCGGGTCGCGTTGCGGGATGATCCTCCGGCATTGGCGCTGCGGGGCATCGCGATGGCGCAACTGGGTGAGCACCCGCGTGCCCGCGAACTGCTGCGCCGCGCCGCACGCGAATTCGGCGCCCACGAGGAACTTGCGCGCGCCCGCTGCGTGGTCGCCGAGGCCGAAGTGGCGCTGGCCGTGCGCGACTTTGGCGGTTCGCCGCGCGCGCTGGCGTCGGCGCTTGCCGTTCTTGAAGCGCACGCCGATCATGCCAATGCGCTGCAGGCCCGGCTCATCGCGGCGCGCAGGCAGTTGCTGCTTGGCCGCCTTGACGAAGCCGAGGCGACACTGACCGGACTCAATGGCCACAGCCTGCCGCCAGCGCGGGCGGCGGTGGCCGAACTGGCGGCGGCGGAGCTGGCGCTGCGGTCGCTGCGCGTCGCCCAGGCGCGAGCGGCACTGGGCCGCGCGCACGATGCGGCCGAACGCGCCCGCGTGCCGGCCTTGCTGGCCGAAGTGAAGGAAGCGCAGGCCGCGCTCGATCGTCCCGCCGCGCGGCGCCTGCTGGCCGGCGGCGAACAGGCGCTGCGTCTCGACGAAGTGGCGGCGCTGCTGGACTCGGACGTGCTGGTGCTCGACGCCTGCCGTCGCGGACTGAGTGCGGGGGACGCATGGCAGTCGCTGGCGCGCCGTCCGATACTGTTTGCGCTGGCACTTGCGCTGGCCGAGGCATGGCCCGGCGATATCGGCCGGGAAGCCTTGATCGCCAGCGCATTCCGCACCCATCAGCCGGACGAGACGCACCGCGCCCGCCTGCGTGTCGAAATCAGCCGCCTGCGCGCGCTGGTGGCCGGCATGGCGCAGATCGAGGCCACCGCGCGCGGCTTCGCCCTGAGGCCGCTGGCCGGGCGAGAAGTGGCCGTGCTGGCTCCGCCCATCGCCGGCGACCAGGCCTCGCTGCTGGCGCTGCTGTCCGACGGCGCCGCCTGGTCCACCTCGGCCCTGGCGATGGCGCTGGGCGACAGCCAGCGCACCATCCAGCGCGCGCTGGCCGAACTGGAGACGGCGGGTCGGGTGCGTTCGATCGGCCAGACGCGCACCCGGCGCTGGCTGTCGCCGCCGCTGGCCGGATACACGACAATCTTGTTACTCCCCGCCGCACTGCCAATCGCATAAAGTTGTTGTGCGGCGCCGATCCGAGGCGCTACTCAAGGAGGCAGCAATGACCAGCAAGGAAAAAGTACGCACGGCAGAAATTGTGCGCGAGTACGGCCCGTTCGACGGCGCCAGCAAAATAGCCGGCGTTACCCACGATGGCCAGCGCGTCTGGGCCGCCACCGGCGACAAACTGATCGCCTTCGATCCCGCCAGCGGCAAGCTTGCCCGCTCGCTGGACTGTGCCTGCGACGCCGGCACGGCCTTCGACGGCAAGTACCTGTACCAGATCGCCGAGCAGCGCATCGACAAGATCGACCCGGCCGACGGCAAGGTGGTGGCGTCGATACCGGCGCCCGGCCATGGCGCAGACTCGGGCATGGCCTGGGCCGAGGGCAGCCTGTGGGTGGGCGAGTATCGGGCGCGCAAGATCCACCAGATCGATCCTGCTACCGGCACGCTGATCCGTAGCATCGATTCCAACCGTTTCGTCACCGGCGTGACCTGGGTCGACGGCGAGCTGTGGCACGCGACGTGGGAGGGCGACGACAGCGATATCCGCCACATCGATCCCAAGACCGGCGCCGTGCTGGAACGGCTGGAAATGCCGGCCGGCACCGCCGTCAGCGGCCTCGAATCGGACGGCGCCAGCCTGTTTTATTGCGGCGGCGGCGAGAGCGGCAAAGTCCGCGCCGTACGTCGTCCCGCCAATTAAGCAAAGGAGAACATCATGGATACCGTAATGACTGAAGCACACACCGTTGTCTCCAATGAGCAATGGGTACAAGAGCGCAAGGCCCTGCTGGTGCGCGAGAAGGAACTGATGCGCCTGCACGACCAGATCGCCCGCGAGCGCCGCGCGCTGCCGTGGGTGCGCATCGACAAGAACTATGTGTTCGATACACCGCAGGGCCGGCGCTCGCTCGCCGACCTGTTTGAAGGCCGCCGCCAACTGGTGGTGCAGCACTTCATGTTCACGCCGGGAGCGGAACAGGGCTGTTCGCACTGCTCCTACATGGCCGACCACACCGATGGCGCCCTGGCGCACCTGGCGCAGCGCGACACGACGCTGGTGGCCGTCTCGCGCGCGCCGCTGGCCGACATCGAACGCTTCCGCCGGCGCATGGGCTGGCATTTCAAGTGGGTGTCGTCGGACGACGGCGATTTCAATTACGACTTCGACGTCAGCTTCAAGCCGGAAGACCTGGCCAAGGGCGAGGTCTACTACAACTACCAGAAGCAGCCGTTCCCGCACCCGGACGCGCCCGGCGTCAGCGTGTTCTACAAAAACGACGCGGGCGAGGTGTTCCACACCTACTCGACCTACGGCCGTGGCGTTGAAGTGATGATGCACACCTATAACTTCCTCGACCTGACGCCGCTGGGCCGCAACGAGGAGGGGCTGCCTTATACGATGGCGTGGGTGCGTTACCACGACCGCTATGAAACGGCGCCGGCGGCCGGCTCGTGCTGCTCGCATTCGTGAGCGCATGCCATGTCGAGCTTATGGCCATGGCTGGCGGTGGCCGGGGCGGGGGCCTTGCACGGCCTGAATCCCGCCACCGGCTGGCTGTTCGCCGCCGCGGCGCGCGACCGGACACGGGCGCTGCTGGCGCTGGTGCCGATCGCGGCCGGACACGCGGCATCGGTGGCGTTGGTGGCCGGCGCCGTCGCGCTGGGCATGGCGATGGATCGGGATGTGCTGCTGGCGCTGGCCGGCGTTCTGCTGGCGGCGCTGCTGTTGTGCCGCCGTCGGCGGGCAGGCTTGGCCTTATGGTCCTTCATGATGTGCACGCTGCACGGCGCCGGCTTGATGCTGGTGCCGGCATTGATTCCGCTGTGCCTGGCCGGGTCGCCGGCGCGCGAGATCACCGCATCCGGCTCGCTGCTGCTGGCGCTCGCGGCCGTCGGCGTACACATGGCGGCAATGCTGGCCGTAACCGGCGCGATCTCCTGCTTATTGTGCAAACTCCGGGGACACTGAGCCCGATGCCCTGCTAATGCTGGTCGCTCGCGCCTGCGCGGATGTCCCAGCAGGCGGCGGTGTAACGGACTTCATCGCCGTGGACAAAGGGTTCGAAGGCGGCGCGCGCGGTGCTGGCCACTTGCTGGCGGGTGTGGTCGTCCACAGTCTGCAGCAGCCTGCCGACCGGGCCCATCCTGGTGATGTAGCGCAGCAGTTCTTTTTCGGGGAAGCTGCACACGACGTCGAGCGGCTCGATGACGATCCGCTCCCAGCCGCTATGCTCAAGTATAGTTCGCACCCGGTCGCGGTCGGCAAAGCCGAACTGGCCCGGTTCGTCCGGCACGCGGACGGGCAACTGGGGCAGCAGGGCGGCCGCGCTCCGTTCGGCGGTGGTCATGAAGGGATTGTCTTCAGCGCTACGCCAGGCGATCAGCCGCAGCGTCGCGTTGCCGCGCGCAGCCAGTCTCAGATTGCGGAACGCTGCGACGGGATCGTCGAAGAACATCACGCCGAAGCGGGAGATGATGGTGTCGTAGCTGGCCGGTTCGAATGCGTGCGATTGCACGTCGTCCTGGATGAAGCAGGCGTTGGAACGGGCCTGCGCGGTGCGCTCGCGGGCGGCTTCGATCACCGCGCCGGAAATGTCGATGCCGGTGCAGTGGCTGTCCGGGCCAAGCCGGCGCGCGGCTGCCAGCGTGGTGGCACCGGTGCCGCAGCCCACGTCCAGAAGCCGTCGCGTGTCCGCCGGCAGCGCTTGCATCAGCAGGTCCTCGATCGGCTGGAACATCTGGTCGAGCAGTTCCTGCGCTTCGACCCACATATTGCCGCCCGTGCCTTGCCATCCTGCGCTTTGCTGCTGCTCCATGACCGCTCCTTTCGAAAGTGCTGCTGTGTCATGAAGTATCCGACTTTCCGCCGCATTCCGCAGGTGGCGGCGAAAAAAAACGCCCACAAGGGGCGTTTTCATTTGAAGCCTGGCGACGATTAACGGTCGCCGTAGCTGCGGCGTGCGCCGTCGGTGCTGCGTGGGTTGCTGCCCTTGTAGCCGCCGCCGGTGCTGCCTTCTTTACGCGGCGCGCCTGGCTTGCTGAACGTGCGCTGGCCCGATGGCTTGGCGCCGGTACGGTTGTCGCCCGGTTTCCAGCCGCCTGGACGCGAGGTCGAACGTGCTGCCGACGCAGTCTTCTTCGGCTCGTAGCCTTCGATGACGTTGACCGGAATCAGCTGCTTGGTGAAGCGTTCGATGCGCTTGACGTTCATGCCTTCAGCGTGGTTCACCAGCGAGATCGCCAGGCCGTTGCGGCCTGCACGGCCGGTGCGGCCGATGCGGTGGACGTAGTCTTCCGGGAACTTCGGCAGATCGTAGTTGAACACGTGGGTGATGGTCGGCACGTCGATACCGCGGGCGGCAACGTCGGTGGCGATCAGGATCTTGACCTGGCCGCGGCGCAGGCTGTCCAGCGTGCGGTTACGGGCGCCCTGATGCATGTCGCCATGCAGTGCGGCGGCCGAGAAACCGGCGATGTTCAGGCGGTCGGCGATGGTGTCGGCGTCACGCTTGGTGGCGGTGAACACAACGGCCTGGTCCAGCGAGTCGTCGCGCAGCAGGTGGTCCAGCAGGCGGTTCTTGTGCGACAGGTCGTCGACGAAGTGCACGCGCTGGGTGATGTTTTCATGCTTGTTGGCGGCGCTCAGGATCTGGATCACTTGCGGATCCTTGGTGATGCGGCGCGCCATGTTGCCGACGACGCCGTCCAGCGTGGCCGAGAACAGCATGGTCTGGCGGGTCGACGGGGTCGCTTCGACGATTTTTTCGATGTCGTCGATGAAACCCATGTCCAGCATGCGGTCGGCTTCGTCCAGCACCAGGATTTCCAGTTGCGAGAAATCGATCTTGCCCGATTCCATGTGGTCGATCAGACGGCCAGGGGTTGCCACCAGAATCTCAGGATTCTTGGCCAGCAGTTGCATCTGTTTAGGGTAAGGCATACCGCCCAGGATCGACACTGCTTTCAGACGACGCAGGTTGACGCTGTAC
Organism: Duganella sp. Dugasp56; assembly: GCF_047304105.1. Taxonomy (NCBI): domain Bacteria; kingdom Pseudomonadati; phylum Pseudomonadota; class Betaproteobacteria; order Burkholderiales; family Oxalobacteraceae; genus Duganella; species Duganella sp. Dugasp56. Next base: position 142,405 of record NZ_JBGLYQ010000012.1, on the reverse strand, counting down.
TTGTCGGTATTGGAGGTTACTTGCAGGGCCAGTTCGCGGGTTGGGGTCAACACCAGCATTTTTGGCTGTGCGGCTTTGAAACGTGGACGCTCGCCACGGGCGCGGGCGGCTTGCATTTCTTGATTCGGAGTCTTGCCGGCGGTTGCCGGGTCGATCTCGGACAAACGGTGCAGCGACGGCAGCATGAACGCTGCAGTCTTGCCGGAACCGGTTTGCGAGGAAACCAACAAGTCCTTGCCTGCGATCGCTGCAGGGATAGCCTGCTGCTGAACGGGAGTCGGCGCGGTGTAGCCGGCGTCGGTCAGGGCTTTAATCAGGGACGTGTTGAGACCAAGTGCTTCAAATGTCATGCTGTTCTTTCGTAAAAATCAGCGCTCGTGCAAAAGCCGAACGCGAAATAGCAACGCCTACCAAAACGAAATGACTCAATCAAAATCGAAAGAAATTTCGGCACAAAAGCTTTGCGCCGGGACGGTGTCAGGTGCGACACCAAAGGCGGGAGGGCTTTATAAGCGACATCAGTGTGATGCGCTAAGGCTTGCGAAGCTGCTAGTACTACCTGGCTGATCAATCGGCACCACCAGGTTGGCGGTACGCTCATTGCAGCGACAGGCGGTACTATACCGTAGTTTGTTCATCTTGTATAGGCCAGTTCCGAATTATAATTACGTTCATGAAAGAACACCAAGATTTCCCCGCCAAATTGCCCGATTCGCTGCGCGGCTTCGACCACCACGTGGCGCGCGTCAGCTGGACGGCCTGGGCCAACTTGGCCGGACTGGGTCTGGTCATAGGCGTGGTGATCCTGTGGAGCGTGTTCGGCGACATCCCCACGCGGGTGGCCGGCAGCTGCATCATCATGCATCCGCAGGGCGTCAGCGACGTCACGGCGGACATGGCGGGCCAGATCACCGAGCTGCTGGTGCAGCCGGGTGCCATGGTCGAGGCGGGGCAGGAGGTTGCTGTGGTAGCAACTCCAGAGCTGTCCGAGAAGATCGCCAACGCGCGCGTCAAGCTGGCCGACCTGGAGGCCGTGGCCAAGGTGGCGCACACCGAGGCGCAGCGCAGCCAGCGCCTGAACGGCGACAGCATGGCCGAGCAGCGCGGCGCGCTGGCGCTGCGGCTGGAATCGGACCGCAAGCGCATCCGCATCCTCGAACAGCAGATGGAACTGGACCAGCGCCTGCGCGCCGACGGCCTGATCACGGCGCGGGCGGCGGCGCAAACGCCGCTGGACCTGGCCGATGCGCGCGCCGGCCTGGAGGACACGCAGCGCAAGCTGGCGGAATTGGACAAGCGCACCACCGACTACGAGCGGGTGGCCGGCGGCAGCAGGTCCAAGCTGGATTTGCAGCTCAACGAGGCGCGGCGCGAGCTGGCCGGGTTGGAAGCGCAGAGCCAGTCGGTGACGCGCCTGCGCAGCCAGGTGGCGGGCCGGGTGGTGGAGATCAAGGCGTCCGTCAACAGCGCGGTGCGGCGCGATACGCCGGTGGTCAGCATCGAGCGGGTGGACGGCGGCGGCAATGGCGGCGGGCTGGAAGCGGTGATGTATGTGTCGGCGTCGGATGGCAAGAAGATCGCGGCCAACGACCAGGTCGAACTGGTGCCCGGTCACGCGCGCAAGGAGGAGCATGGCGTGCTGCGCGCCAGCGTCAAATCGACGTCGGCCTATCCGGCCACGCCGCAGGGCTTGATGAACACGATTACCAATCCGGAGCTGATGCGCGAACTGGCGCATGGCACGGCCACGTATGCGGTGCGCATCGCGCTGGCGCAGAATCCAGCGCCAGGCGTCGAGGCGCGCAATCCCTATCTGTGGTCGGCGGCGGCGGGCAGCTCGTTGCCGGTGTCCAGCGGTTCGCTGTGCCAGGGCGAGATACTGGTGCACCACGAGCGGCCCATCAGTCTGGTGCTGCCGATCTTCCGCAGCACCGTCAGCGGACATGGCGGTTGAGGCAAACAGTCTGTACGTGACAATCTGCGTACTTTGACGCTCCGGCGAGATGCTATCCTCCGCGCATCCGGCCGGATTCTCTGGCGTTAAAGACAAGGTTGCTTATGAATGTGCGAGGTGTGCTGTTCGCTCTTGGTTTATTGTTCCTGGCCACACCGGCGTTCTCGCAGGCCGACGCGGCGCGCAACGCTACCGCATCTGAAATAGAGGGCTACTGGCAGCTTGTGCCATTGCCCGACCAGCTGCAACCCAAACTGCTGCCGACCAATCCCTGGCCTGCCCAATGCCAGTGGTTCTCCTACGCCAGCGACGGCCAGATGAAAAGCCTCGACAAGCTGCGCGGCCCTTGCGAGCTCAGTTCCAAAGCGCAGTTGGAGGAAGCCTTCCGCGCCACGCCGGCGGTAATTTCCTGGCGCTACAGTTTCAGCGTTCCCTACCAAAAATACATTCTGGTCATCACCCGCAGTGACGTTAAGGGCTATGGAGAATTATGGGAGCCGCAGATAGTCGTCAAGCCCTTCGTCAATGGCGGCGCAGAGTTTCAGGTAGGGGACTTGATCTTGTATCTGTCTGACATACAAGCGCACAAAATTACTTGGATACGTCATCTTCGGAAAGTTGGTTAGGCATGCGCAAACTCACCATCTTCTCGTTTTTGTTTGTTCTATTGATCGGCAACGTTCCGGCGCAAGCTGAGACCTGGCAACCATCATCTGGGCAGGTGCAGGTTCCGATCTGGCCTGGCGCCGTACCTGATGCGATATCCTCCCCGAAGGCCGAGTCTGTCGGCCCTATGATTGGACACGGCGGGTGGACCCAGGCTACCGATGTTAGCCTGCCGACCATGACGGTGTATGCGGCCAAGGGCCAGAACACCGGGGCGGCGGTAGTGGTATTCCCTGGCGGAGGTTTCAGGATCCTGGCCATGGATTTGGAGGGTACTGAAATCTGCGATTGGCTGACGTCGCGCGGCATTACCTGCGTGCTGCTCAAGTACCGCGTTCCCAATGGCAATCACCATTGGGATGAAAAATGCCAGTGCTCTATTACGCCCAAGGTCCCGCGCGCGCTGCAGGACGCGCAAAGGACCATCAGGCTTGTCCGATCCAGGGCCAAGGAACTGGACATCAATCCCGGCAAAATTGGCGTGATCGGTTTTTCGGCAGGCGGTTATCTGGTTGCGCAGACCAGCAACGTTTTCGCGCTGACCTACAAGCCAGTCGATGCAGTGGACAAGTTGAGCAGCCGCCCTGACTTTGCGGTGGCGCTTTATCCGGGCCACCTGTGTCGTTCCGGTGGCACACTCGATCCGAGCATTCGCGTCACAGAGAAAACGCCGCCGACATTTTTGCTGCAAGCTTGGGATGACCCCGTCGACCCCATCTGCAACAGTACGCTTTATGCGCGGGCGCTTGATCGTGCGGGCGTGCCGGCGGAGGTGCATCTCTTTGCCAAGGGCGGACACGCCTTCGGCCTCAGGGATAAAGAACATCCCGTTTCGTCCTGGCCATCGCTGGTTGAAAACTGGCTCAAGGAAATCGGGATGCTATAGGCGAGTCACCGTGGGAGTTGGCCGCAGGGATGAACGTGTCTGCCGCCAAGTGCAGCTTGTTTGTGTTCCGAGTCGTCAGATTAACTCCTTTGTGTTGCCAGCGTTTGTAGACAAACGGGGTCGACTGGACGTGACAATATGTGATCTTTTCACTTGAGCAAGATGCTATCCTGTTCCGTCCGACCGTCTCCGGCCAAAAGCGGACATTCTTGCACATTTCAATAAATTAATTAATTAATCAAGCACCTCGGTCCCGGCTCGACTTGCGGACCGTTAAAGCTTGACCACTAGACACTGAAGGGAAGCAAATGGCAAGAACGTGTATCGTATGCGGCAACGCCGCCGGCTCTGGTGAGCATGTCTTCCCAGCATCGCTAGGGGGGCGGCGGACAAATAAGGGCATTTATTGCACGCCGCATGACAATGGATATTCCAGCTTGGTCGCAGAGCTGGGGAGTCAGGTTGATATTTTCAACGCTCATTTGGGCGTGGTCATGGATCACTCCAAAGCGAGTAAGAGTGTCGTCGCGAAGGACAAGGAAACTGGCCAAGAGTTAAGACTCTCCGCTGAGGAAAATAGGTTCACGGCGCCGCGCGTCATTTCGCAGCTGCCGTTGGAAAAAGGTGTGCTCCAGCACATGGCTTTTCCCGATCGCAAATCGATGAACGACTGGATTGCTGAGCAGAAGGCGCAAGGAAATGACGTGACTCCTTTGCAAAAGGCTGAGGAGCGGCAGTACTTCCTCGGCGAAGTGCATCATCAGCGAAAGTTCGGAGGCCCATGCGGACTCGGTGCGGTTGCGTATATCACGCAGACCTTCATGGCGCAGGCGTTTCCAGATCTCGCTCGGTCGAGCGCCGTGAAGGCCTTCCTCGACTACACGCAAGCCATCGCGAATGTCGCCCAAATCAAGGGCGGCTGTGGAGGCGTCGTGCCAGCTCAACCTGATCCAAAGCTGGCGCAGGCTCAACACGATCTAAGGATCGCGCTGGCGGCCTGGGGTGGAAAGGAACCTGTTTGGTGGGACTTCGACCCGCAGCCTGATTCGACGCCAAATGCCTTTGAATTTGGCCACCGCGTAACAGTTGGGGTGGACGCGTCGGACGGTCAGATTTTTGGCCGATTCACGTTATTTTCTTCGATTAATTTTGGGATGTGCTTTGGGATAGCAAGCACGCCGATCGTGAGCAGGACCGTGACGATTGACATTGACCCGTTGGCTGAGCATCCGCCCAATGACATCAGGAGGACTGAAAGCTCTCTCGCGTCCGCGCGCGTCGCGTGGCCGACGGAACCTACCGCAGGCTTGGCCGCCGCGATTAGCGGAAAGACTCAGGAGGCCATTTTTGCGAACTTAATTCGACGCATGGAAGAACATTCGCTCCGCAAGGCGGCGAGGAAAATGCATGCCGAGTTGGCAGTGTTTTCGAGCCTGTCTTCTGTCGAGGGCGACGAGTTGCTTTGCCGTGTTGTGGATAAGCAAGCGCAGCGTGTATGGAATCTCGCGAATTGGGTCATTTCGAACTTCAAGCTACATCTTGCGAAAGAGACTGGGGCTGTTATTGGGCCAATGCTTGATATGTTGATTGCGCGCGACCCTAGCTCCCCGAATGGACTGTCGGACACAGCAAGTGCGACACTTGAACTTGCCAAGAGCGCCCTGATTGCCCAGATGCGGGCAGACATCAAGGCTGGCTTTCTTGATGAACGCAGGATCGAAGAATTGTTGGGTGAGGGGCCGGGAGCGGCGGTGGTCGGCGAGCTTGTCTTAGCTCCGGTCGTGCAAGCCCTGTCGCGGTGAGCAGAGCGTGATGGACGGCAGCTAGTATCAGGTCACATTCAAACGAGGTCTGCTAAGGGGCGGAAGCCGCCTGTCGTTTTGAGGCAGTGTGTTTAGCCTGCCAGATCGTTAGGGACGGATTGCTTCCAGCTCCACGGTCATCGTACCGTCCGATGCGGTCCGCAGCAGGGCGCCGCTCTCGTACAGGATCTGTGCGCGGGCCAGAGCGTAGGCTTGCTGGTACTGCAGCCGCGCCAGGATGGCGTTGTTCAGGCGGTCCTCCACATTCAGCACGTCGATCAGCGTGGCGCTGCCCAACTGGCGCTTGGTGATCGTGTCCTTCAGCGCGCTGCGGTAGCGCTCTATCGTCTGCTCCGATGCGCGCAGCTGGGCGACGTAGCTGTTGTAGCCCAGGTAGGCCGCTTCCACATTGCCCAACACCGTTTGTTCCAGCACGCTGCGGCGCAGGCGGGCGCTGTCGGCGTTGGCGGCGGCCAGCCGCAGCGCGCCATTGTTGGCGGAATTCTCGACAGGCCATTGCACCGATAACTTGGCGGCGACGCCGGGACCGCTGCGGTGCACGGTCGGATCGAAGGCGGCCGACAAGGGACGCGTGCCTTCGCGCAGGCCGGCGTAGTAGGCCGACAGATCGAGGTCGGCCACCGGCTTGTTGTTGCTGCGGGCCGCTTCCAGCCGTTCCGCCATGGCCTGCTCACGCAGGCGCAGCGCGGCGATGTCGGCGCGCCGTTCCAGTGCATGCGGTCCCAATGCTTCGAGGCCGGCGCCGGCGGCGCGTTCCGGCAGCAGCTCGGACGGTTGCGGCAGCGTCTCGGTTTCCAGCGCGCCCATGCCGTACAGGCGTCCCAGCGCATAGCGGCCGTCGCGGGCGCGCTGCTGAGCGCCGATGCGGGCTGTTTCGCGCTCGGTCATGGCGGCGGTCAGCAGGTTCAGTTCCGACGGCGGCAGTTCGTCCTCGGCCACCATCTTCTCGGTTTCGCGGCGCAGCTGCCGCATGCGGGTCTCGGCGCTCAGCGCGACGTCGGCGGCGGCCACGCGCGAGGCCCAGTCCCAATAGGCCTGCACTACACTGAGCACCGAGCGCGCCACCACTTGTTCGGTGTCGCGCTTTGCTGCGGCGGCTTCCAGTTCGGTGGCTTTGCGGGTGGCCAGTTGGTCGCGGCCGGGATTTTTTTGCAGCGGCAGGCGCACCGTGAAGGTCAGCTTGTCGCTGCTCTGGCGCGGGATGTTTTGCGCTTCCTGAACGTTGTCGGCGGAGCGGGTGAGGGCGTAGATGCCGCTCAGCTGGATGCCGGAGTCGAGCTGGCGCGAGGCTCCGAAGCTCAGCGTGTTGGCGTTGATCAGTTGGTCGGTGCCGGCGGCCAGCGCCTTGGCGCGTTCGTCGGCGCGCAGCGGGCGCTCGTCGCGGCTGGCGCCTATCGCGCCGCTGGTGACCAGGTCGAACGGCGCGCGGCTGCCCTGTGCGATGCCTGCGGCGGCGCTTTCGTTGTAGCGTTGCAGTTCGATGTCCGGACTGCGTTCGAGCGCGAGGTTGATCGCCGCGCGCAGGTCCAGCACCGCTGGCGCAACGGATTGCGCGACAGCCGTCGGCGCGGCGCAGGCGAGCAGCGTGGCAATGGCGATATGGATCAAGCGCTTCACGTGCTAGCTCGCCAGACGTTTCAGCATGCGATCGAAGCGCGCGCCGGCCAGGTACAGCTTGTCGACCAGCTCTTCGTTGATTTCTTCCAGCTGCGGCTTGGACGGATCCGGCGCGGCGCTGCCGTAGCCGAAGCGGCGCGTGGTGTGGCGGATGCGGTCGGACATGAACACCGACAGAGCACGATAGAAGCGCGCGGCGAAGGGCGCGTCGGCTTCCAGCTTCTCGCGCAGCAGCGTGTTGGGCAGGCGCAGAGCCACCGCGCCTTCACCGGCGCGCACCGCCGCCGTGGTGCGTGCCGGATCGACCAGCGACATCTCGCCTATGATCTCGCCGCTGCCCAGCTCCACGATCAAGTCGCCGCCGCCGGTCAGCACGGAGAAGCTGCCGTCGAGGACGAAGTAGACGCTGTCTACGCGGCTGTCGAAGGCGATCAGCTCCGTGCCGGCGGGATAGCTGACACGTTCGCCGTAATTGGCCAGCCAGTCGACGTCTTCGTCCAGCAGTTCGCTGAGGATGAACAGGACCTTACGCATTGTGGGTATCAACCTTTTCGATATCTTGTGTGTCCATGAACTGGTCGCGCACCATGGCCTTGAACAGGCCATCCTGCGCCGTCAGTTCGCGGTAGTTGCCGCGTTCGACGATGCGGCCTTGGTCGATCACGACGATCTGGTCGGCCTCGGTCAGCGCCGTCAGGCGGTGGGCGATGACGATGCGCGTGACGCGCATGCGCGCCAGGTTGTTCATCACGCGGGCTTGCGCCGGACCGTCCAGCAGGCTGGTGGCCTCGTCGAGGAACAGCACCGGAGGCTTGCGCACCAGGGCGCGAGCGATCAGGATGCGTTGGCGTTGGCCGGCCGACAGCGTGTTGACGCCGACGCCGATCACCGTGTACATGCCCATCGGCAGGGCGCGGATGTCGTCGTCGACCGCCGCCGCCTCGGCCGCCGCCCAGGCGTCTTCGAGCGATGCGCCTGAGTCGCCGACGATGTTGCCGAGGATGTCGCCGGCCAGCAGCCGCGTGTCCTGCAGCACCACGCCGAACTGGCGCCGCAGCTTGCGCAGGTGCAGGTCGGCCAGGTCCTTGTCGTCGAACAGGATGGAGCCTGCGCTGGGCTTCTCGAAGCCCAGCAACAGCCGCATCAGGGTCGACTTGCCGGAACCGGAGGCGCCGACGATGGCGATGAAGTCTCCCGGCCGCGCGCTCAGCGACACTTCGTGCAGCACCGGCGGCCCGCCGGCGTAGCAGAAACTGACCTTGTTCACCTCCACCATGCCGGTCAGCTGGCCCGGATTGGCCTTGCCTTTTTCGACTTCCGGCACGGTGTCGAGAATGGGCTTGGCCTTGAAGTAGGCTCCGTTGACGGCCACCACGCTGATCAGCGTTTCGCACAGGCTGACCACGCCGTGGAACACGCCGCCGAACGCGGCGAAGAAGCCGACGAATTCGCCGGCGGAGAGTTTTTGCGCGCCGCCGCCGTTCATCATGTAGCCGGCGGCGGCAAACAGGAACAGCACGGCGAGGTGGTCGAGCGAACGGAAAAACACGGATTCGATGACGACCAGCTTGGCCTGGCCGACGTTGGGCACCTCGCCCAGCGCGTGCTCGCGGGTCCACAGCGCGAAGGCGCGGCCCTCGGCGCCCGCCACGCGGAGCTTGCCCACGCCTTGTATCATCTGCAGCACCAGCGTGGCCAGGTTGCGCGGCGAGTCCGGCGCGGCGATAGCGATCCTGACCGACTTGCGTCGGAACCAGGTGACGGCGACGGCCGCCACCAGCACCAGCGCCAGCGCCAGCAGCGACAAGCTGGCGCTGAACCAGAACAGCACCAGGAAGTTCAGCGCGGAGAAGGCGCCGGCGAAGATGTTGGCCACCGTGCGCGCCGACAGGATGCGTATCACCTTCTGGCAGGCGCGCACGCGCGTCTCGAGATTGCCGACCGAGTATTTGCGATGGAAGCTGGCCGGCATGCGCAGCAGGCGGTCCCACACGGCGGCCTGGATCGCCATGTCCATCTTGTCCTGGATGCGCAGCACCATCAGCGAGCGCACCAGCGAGAACAGCGCCACCGTCATGGTGACGAAGAACAGGCCCAGGCCCATCTGGATCAGCAGGTTGCCCTTGGCCGAGGGGATGATGGAGTCCATCACCCTGGCGCTGGCCAGCGGTACCACCAGGCCCAGCGCGCCGATCACGCCGGCCAGCGCGACCACGGCCGCCATCTCGCTGCCGTAGCCGCGCAGGCCGAAGCGCAGCAGGTCGATTTCCGTCAGCGCCTTGGCCGGCAGCGGGCGGTAGAAGACGTAGCCGTAAGGCTTGATGCGGGCCGCGCTGGCGGCATCGAGCACGGTGCGTTCACCGGCGGCGTTGACGGCGACGTAGCCGCGCTTCCAACGTTGCGGCAGCAATGCCAGCGGCTCCTCGGTGGCGGCGTCGAAGGCCAGCAGCGCGCCGCTGTCCATCTGCCACCAGCGCGCGCCCAGCAGAACCTGGCGGCTGCGCAGGCCGTTGGCTTCGGCCAGGTCGGCCGCCGTGTCGTTGTTGCCGCGACCGCGCCGGACTTCCTTCTTGAACTCGACGCCGATCAGGGCGCCGATGTGGCGCGCCACTTGCAGCAGCGGACCGGCTTCGCCGTCCTTGGGGGCGATCCAGTCGGCGTCACCTTCGACCAGGCCGGCGAGGGCGCCGATGCCGGTTTCCATGTCGCCGTCGTCGCGCGCGCGGGTGTCTGCCAGGCGCTGCTCTTCGTTGGCTTCCTCGGTGCAGCGCAGCTCCCACGCCATGACGAACGACAGCCGCCACAGTTTTTCCAGGCAGGCCATGCGGGTGGGGAAGTCGGCCTCGCCGAAGCGGAACACGTCCAGCGCCACGTCTTCCAGCACTGTGAACGACAGTTCGCGCGGCACCGCCAGCAGGTCGCCTGGCTGCAGCGTTTCGTGCTCCAGCCCCTCGACCTGCAGGCTGCCTTCCAGCACGCGCACCAGCACCAGCGCGGGGCTGGCGATGCGCTGACCGGCGGCGGCCTGGTAGCGGCCGCGCGTGATGGTGTCGTTGACGGGATTGGCGGCCGACGGCATTGGCCAGCAGCCGGCGACGGCGGCGGCGCCGTTCAGCCATGCGTCCAGCGGCGCGCTTTCCATTGAGTCTTCGCCGGCCAGCGGCACGCTGCGCGCGGTTCGCGTGTGGAAGGCCAGCGGCTGGTACGTCAGTGAGCCGGCCAGCACGTCGGCGATGGCCGGAATCACCGCCGGTGCGTTCACTTCGCCCAGCGGCAGCAGGCCGCGCCCGGGGCTTTGCGACGGCGTGCGGTGCAGCACCAGGCTGATGGCGCCTTCGGTCAACAGCATAGGCGCAGCCAGCGGGCGTGCCTGGCGCGGCAGGCCGTCCTGCTTGTCGGCCCGGTCTCTCATGCTTCCTCCAGCACGCGGCGGCAGGTGCTGTCGCGCCGCGCGTACAGCGTGTCGAACAGGCCTTCTTCGGTGATGGCGCCGCGTTCCAGCACCATCACGCGATCGCAGGCCTGCAGCGAGAAGCGGCGGTGCGTGATGATGATGGTGGTGCAGCCACGCCGGCGGCAGTTGTCCATGATGCGTGCTTCGGAGGCGGCGTCGATGGAGCTGGTCGATTCGTCGAGCAGCAGGATGCGCGGATTGCCGGCCAGCGCGCGGGCGATGTCGAGCCGTTGGCGCTGGCCGCCGGACAGGTTGCGGCCGTTTTCCTGCATCGGCGTGTCGTAGCCCTTCGGCATGGCCATGATGAAGTCGTGGATCAGCGCATCCTTGGCGGCGCTGACGATCTGCGCTTCGGTCAGGCTGCTGTCCCACAGCGTCAGGTTCTCGCGCACCGTGCCTTCGACGAACTGGATGTCCTGGTCGACGTGGGCGACGGAACTGGCCAGCATCGCGCGCGGATAGTGGAGGCGCGGCTTGCCGTCGAAGCGGATCTCGCCGGCGTCGGGGCTGTACATGCCGGCCACCAGCCGCGCCAGCGTCGACTTGCCGCTGCCGGATGCGCCGATGATGCCGATGCGCTCGCCGGCCACCGCGCTGAAGTCGAGGTTGTCGAACAACGGCTTGTCCTGCGGGCTGTAGGCGAAGCGCAGGCCGCTGAGTTCAAAGGCGCCGGACAGTTTTTGCGACAGGTCCGGATCCTGCGGCGCGGGCGCGGTGGTCAGTGGGTCGACGCTGCAATTGAGGACGTCGTCCAGCCGCTGCAGGTCGCCGCGCAGGCGCTGGACCTTTTCCAGCACGTTGAACAGGTCCGACATCGGCCGCGAGAAGTTGTAGACCAGGCCCTGGTAGGCGATCAGCATACCGATGGTCAGGTAGCCGTCCATCACGCGGAAGCCGCCGATGACCAGGATCAGCGTGGCGTTGAACATCATCAGGAAGGCCGGCACCTGGCTGTACATGGCGCTGCTGGTTTCCATGCGCTGGTTGGCGTTGACCACCAGCGCCTGCTGCGCCATGTGCCTGGTGTAGAAATGGCTGTCGTCGGCGCCGGCCTGCAGCGTCTCCAGCATGGCGATGCCGTTGGAGGCGTTGCCGCGCAGGCGGCCGTCGGCGATGGCGTAGCTGATCGACAGTTCCTGCGTGCGCTTGGCGGCGTAGCGGAAGGCCGCCATGCTGGCGCAGACCATGGTCACGCTGATGCAGGTCAGCAGCACGTCGTAGGTCAGCATCACGGCGACGAAGAAGAAGGCCAGGCCGCCGTTGATCAGCGCCCGCGCCAGGTCGCCCGACACCACCTTGGCCACCGATTCGTTGAGGGCCAGGCGCGAGGCCACCTCGCCCGGCGCACGCTGCGAAAAATACAGCACCGGCAGATGCAGGATGTGCCAGAAATAGCGGCCCGTCGCGGCCAGCGCCAGCTTGTACTGCAGCCGCAGCAGATGGTAGCCCTGCAGCCAGGCCAGGCCCGCCTCCAGCATCGTGCTGAGGAACAGGCCGAGCAGGATGGGCAGGAACCAGCCCATCTGGCTGTCGATCAGGATGCGGTCGACGAACAGGCGCGTGAAGACCGGGATCACCATGCCCGGCACCACCATGAACAGGCCGGCCAGGGCGGCGAAGATCAGCGCCGGGCGGTCGCTGGCCATGCGCGCCAGCATGGCTTGCAGCAGGCCGCCGGTGGCGCCGCCGGTCTTGAAGTCGGCGTCCGGCTCGAAGGTCAGCACGACGCCGGTGAAGGCGGCGGCGAAATCCTCGGCGCGCACCTGGCGGCGGCCGCTGGCCGGGTCGTTCAGGTACGCCATGCCGTCGGCGAAGCCTTCGACCACGACGAAGTGGTTGAAGTTCCAGAACACCATGAACGGCATCTTCAGCTTCGGCAGCTCGGCCGCTTCGGTGCTCCAGGCGGTGGCCTGCATGCCGAAGCTGCGGGCGGCGCGCAGCAGGTTGCTGACCTTGGCGCCGTCGCGGCCGACGCCGCAGCGCACGCGCAGCTGCTCCAGCGGCTCGTGGCGGCCGTGGTAGCCGAGGATGATCGCCAGCGCGGCGGCGCCGCATTCCAGCGATTCCATCTGCAGCACCGTCGGCGTGCGCACGACGTTGCGCTGTATGGCTTTGTTCAATAGGCCCATGTCAGCTGGTCCCCGTCAGTTTTTTGATCAGCGGCCAGACGAATTCGATCGGATGCTGTTCGCGCACCACGATCTCGGCGCTGCACATCGACCCGCTGCGCACGTCCGGCGGCTGGCGCGCGGCGCCGGACCAGGCGTAGTTGCCGTCGGGCCGGCGCAGCAGCGCGGACTGGATCTGCGTGCTGACGCCGTCGCCGGCCAGTTCCTTGACCACGTCCGGATTGTTGAGGCGCTGGTTGATCGCCTCGCGGCTGGCGGGGAAGGCCGACACGGCGCCGATCTGCGCGCGGATGAAGCCGAACTCCTGGCGCTTGACGTTGGTCGGCGTGATCTCCGCGCTCATGCCTGCCTGCAGCAGCTTGCCGTCGGCGGCGTGGACGAAGATCAGCGCCGACAACGGCGGTGGCAGTTTGCTGCCGTTGCCGCCATTGCCGCCGTTGGCCAGCTCGATCGAGGCGATGTCGCCGCCGGCCGGCAGCGCCAGGCCGTTGCGGGTCTTCAGCTCGATGACGGTGCCGGCGTGCGGCGCGCGCACCTGCATCAGTTCGCGCTGCTGGAGCTGCAGTTGCGCCAGTTCGCGCTCCGCCTCGGCCACTTGCAGCGCCAGCTGGCCGGACTCGCCGTTCAGGTTGCGCTGTTCCTCCTGCGCCTGGAAGTCCAGCTGCTTGGCGCGGCTTTGCAGGCCGGCCTGCTCGATCGCCAGCTTGTCGACCTGGTCCTGCGCCGACAGCAGCGACTGCCGGGTCGACAGGCCTTGCTCGAACAACGATTGCTGCCCCTGCAGGCGTTTGGCCGCCAGTTGCTGGCGCTCGGTCAGCGTGCGCAGGCGTTCGGCCACGGTGGCCTGTTCGCTGGCGACGCCGTTGCGGCCCAGTTGCAGGCTGCGGGCGATGACCGGTGCGGCGGCGTCGCTGCGGCGGCGCAGTTCGGCCAGCCGCGCTTCGGCCTTGCGCAGGCGGGTGTCGAATTCGGGACGGGAGATGGTGGCCAGCAGTTGGCCGGCGGCGACGCTGTCGCCGGGGCGGATGGCGATGCCCTCGACGCGGCCGTCGACGGCGCTGGCGATGTTGTCGACGCCCTGCGGCGACAGCAGCAGGCAGCGGCCCTTGATGCGGGTGTCGACGACGCCGAACACCAGCCAGGCGCAGCAGAGCAGCAGCAGGATCAGCGCGCCGGCAACGAACAGGCGCTTGGGCGGGTGATTTACCGACGGCAAGACATCCGCGCGGTCGGGCGAGATCAAGCGTTCCAACGACGGATTCCGGTTCGCGCCCACGGTACTGTTGTTTACCTAATGACTAAGAGTAAAAGTATAACGTTTTTTCGACCGGAAAGATATCTCATAAGCAATAACTCGTTGCTCCATTACATCGCTCACCGGCTTGCAGGCAGGCTGCGGGCGAAACCGTTATTATTCCGGCATCGGTTTCGATGTCCATCTTCAGGAGCATTTGCATGAGCAATATCGCACTTTCCATCGTCCAGGCCAGGGTCGGCGATCGCAACGACCTGGCCATCGCAGGCGCCAGGTCGCTGGGCGCGCTGCTGGGCGAGCGGCTGGCACTGGCGCCCGTGCTGCTCGGCCATCCCCGGCCTGCCATCGGCGCGGACTGGAAAGTGGAGCTGGACGCGGCGCTGCCCGAGCTGACGGCGATAAGCGCGCACTTCAACCTTTTGATGGCGCAGGGCAGGCGCCCGCTGACCGCGTCCAGTCGCTGTTCCGCGTCGCTGGCCACCTTGCCTGCCGTCGCCGCGCACCGGCCGGATGCCTGCGTGGTGTGGTTCGACGCCCATGCGGACCTGAACACGCCGGCCACCACCGGCAGCGGCTACCTGGGCGGGATGGCGCTGTCCGGGCCGCTGGGCTTGTGGGATTCCGGCCTGGGCGCCGGCCTGGCCTTGTCGAACGTGATCCTGGTCGGCCAGCGCGACATCGACCCGGCCGAGCAGGCACTGATCGACGGCGGGGCGGTCAGGCATATCGCGCCGGGGCCGAACCTGGCCGCCGAACTGCGCGCCGCGGTCACCGGCCGGCCGGTGTACATCCACCTGGATTGCGACGTGCTCGAGCCGGGCATCGTGCCCACCGAATATCGCTGCGATCACGGCCTCAGCCTGGAAGACCTGCATGCGGCGGGCACCGTGCTGGCGGAGGTGGAGATCGTCGGCCTGGAAATCGCGGAATTTCAAGACGCGTGGGAAGCGGGCGGGGCGCCGGTATCGCCCGGGCCGCTGATCGACAGCCTGGAGCCGGTCATTAGGCGCCTGCTGGCCGACGACTACCTGGCGGTCAGCGACGTAATCGATTTCCACCATCCCGACGTGGCCGCGCTGGCGCGCACCTTGGCGGCGGATACGCCGGAGGCGACGGCGCGCCGCTGCTTCGAATGGGTACGCGACCGTATCCAGCACAGCATCGATTTCAAGCGCGACGAGGTCAGCGTCAACGCCTCCGAGGCGCTGGCGCTGGGCACCGGCCTGTGCATCGCCAAGAGCCACCTGCTGGTGGCGCTGCTGCGTGCCAACGGCATCCCGGCGGGCCTGTGCTACCAGCGCCTGACGCTGCGTGACGCCGGCTCGCCGTTTTGCACGCACGCGCTGGTCGCGGTGTGGCTGAAGGAGGGCGGCTGGTACCGCTGCGACGCGCGCGGCAACAAGGCCACCGTCCATTGCGAGTTCACCCCCGGCCATGAAAACCTGGCGTTCCCGGTGGTGACGGACGGCGAGCGCCTGTATCCGCAAGTGTGGGCGCAACCGTGGCCTGACTTGGTGCGGCGCCTGCGCGCGCTGCCATCGATCGCCGCTTATTGCGAAACGCCGATCGACGCGCGGATGCCGCTTTAGGTTAACCGTCGCACCAGCTGGCGGCCTGGGTTGGAAAGGGACGATTCCACGGCTTCCCATGGCAAAGTTACTTGGCTCACACACTTGTGTTCGGGGTAGGTGCGCGCCGTCGGCCAAAAATTCTGGCCTTCCCGCCTAGGCTTGCCTGAGTCGTAAAAGCTGATTGCCCCGCAGTCCTCCTCCTCGCAAGCCTAGCATAACGCGCTCTAGCGATAATCAGAGCATTACCTGGGACCTTGCCGGTAACCCTACGGTGAGCAGCAGGGCCGGTGTATCGAGCACTATTGTTCTAAATTCGCAAAGTAACCGGATCGACTCGGTCAGCGGGGGAGTTTCGCGGAGCTATTCTTATGATGGTATCGGCAATGTGCTAAATGACGGAACTCACGGCATCACCTATGACACTTTTGATCGTACACAAACGATGACCGTTGCTGGTGTGACGACGACATACTCAACTAATGCTCTGAATCAACGTGTTCTCAAGGGCACAAACCGGTATATTTACGATGAGCAAGGACATCTGATCTACGAGAATGGTGCAACTCCCACCAGCTATGTTTGGTTGGAAGGTTTGCTGATCGGCGTCGCTCGTAGCGGCACGTTTTACGCGGTCCATTCAGATCAGCTCGGACGTCCAGAAGTACTGACTAGTACTGCCGGCGCTGTCGTTTGGCGCGCAAACAACACGGCGTTTGATCGCACCGTTGTGGTCAATACCATCGGCGGGATGAATATCGGTTTCCCTGGACAATATTATGATTCGGAGTCCAGCCTGTGGTACAACTGGAATCGTTATTATGATCCGGCCGTAAAGCGCTACATCCAGAGCGATCCACTTGGCATCGCGGCCGGTGTAAACACCTATGCGTATGTCAATGGCAATCCGGTGAGCGTGACGGACCCTACAGGTAACTGCCCGTGGTGCTTCGGCGCGGTTGTAGGTGGACTATTCGGAGGCGGTACCAATCTGATTCAGCAACTAAACGGCGATGCTCCAATCAACTGGGGCGTTGTTCTCGTCAACACCGCTGGCGGGGCGCTTTCCGGTGCTTCCGGCGCATGGGTTGGTGCCGTCACCACTTCCGTTGCGAAAAGCGCGCTTGCTGGGGCTATTTTTAACGGCGGAATAGGTATGGCGACCCAAACTGCAAGTAATCTGCTTGGCTGCGACCCTGCAGGCAAAGGCCAGGCCGCCAACTTTGTCCGAAATGCTATGCTGGGGGCCGTAGGAGGAGCAGTCGGGCAAATGGCCGCTAATATCGGAGTTGGCTTGCAGGCTGGATTGAATAGAAGTAACTTGCTGAGCCTTGGCAAGGGATTGGGATATAGCCCCGCCAATTCTACCTTGGCTCCAAATATGAATGCTATTGGCGTCTCTTCATCGAATTTTCTCGGAAACCTGAGTGGGTTCAGTGATCTTCCCAATGGCCCTGGTTGGCATTAAGGAAAAATCATGATACGAGATTTGATAATTGGGTTGCTCAAATTTGTGGCAATAGGCTTGTTCCTAGGAGCGATGATCGGTTTCTCCGTGTATTTCAGCTCTTCGGGCCCGGGACGCCTTCGTAATTCAGTAGGATTTGCTATGCTTCCCCTTTCGGCTTTCTTGATCTATGGCGCTTCAATGGCGAGACAAATCTGGAAAATATGGAGAGCAAATAAGCACAACTAGTCTCTGACGGCGAATCGGCCTGTCACGTCGGCGAGTTCGTATTCGGGCTCGCCGATTTTATTTTTACGGCATTTCCGTCAAGGTGGTGGTAAGCGTCTGCTCAGCGACGTCTGGAATGTGGTGATGACTTGGTCGATGATGGCATTACCCCGCTGGGAGCTGCGCAATAGTCCCGGTGGTCTTGGTTGGCATTGAAGGGGATTGTGATGAGAGAGTTGATAGTGGCGTTGCTTAAATTTGTGGCCACGGGCGCCTTCGCAGGGGCTGTGTTCGGTTTCCTCCTGTATTTTGGTTCGTCGGGCCCAGCACGCCTTCGTAATTCAGTGGGGCTTGCCATGTTGCCCCTTTCGGTTGTTTTAATCTATGCCGTACCAATGGCGATACAAGTCTGGAAAATATGGAGAGCAAATAAGCGCAACTAGCCTCTGACGACGAATCATCCTGTCGCGTCGGCGAGTTCGTTTTCGGACTCGCCGATTTTTTTCGTCAAGTTGCAACTCTGAGTGAAAATTGCGGTAGTGCCTGTGCTGTCACAGCCGTGTTCGGTGCGACGACGTCATTTGCTGCGTGATGGCCACCGGCGCCGGTCGCTTGGCCTCGGTACGAGGCCGGACCAATGGTTTCACCTCCGCCATGGAGCGCGCGGCCGCAGGCTGAGCGCTCAGTTTGAACACGCTGACCACCTGCGCCAGTTCGCTGGCCTGGTCGTGCAGCGAGTGGGCCGCCGCGCCGGCTTCCTCCACCAGCGCGGCGTTTTGCTGTGTCGCCTGGTCCATCTGATTGACGGCCTGGCCGATCTGGGCGATGCCCGAGGTCTGCTCGTCGGTGGCCGAGGCGATTTCTCCCATGATGTCGGTCACGCGCTGGACACTGGCGACGATCTCGGACATGGTCGCGCCGGCCTGATCGACCAGCCTGGCGCCGGCGTCGACCTGCTGCACCGAGTCGTCGATCAGGGCCTTGATTTCCTTGGCCGCCGCCGCGCTGCGCTGGGCCAGGTTGCGCACCTCGGTCGCCACCACGGCAAAGCCGCGTCCCTGTTCGCCGGCGCGCGCCGCCTCGACCGCCGCGTTCAGCGCCAGGATATTGGTCTGGAAGGCGATGCCGTCGATCACGCCGATGATGTCGGCGATCTTGCGCGACGAATTGTTGATCGAGCCCATGGTGTCGACCACTTGTGCCACCACGGCGCCGCCCCTGGCCGCCACGTCGGACGCGGACACCGCCATCGCGTTGGCCCGCCGCGTGTTTTCAGCGTTGCGGTGCACGGTGTCGTTGAGCGCCTCGATCGAGGTGGCGGTTTCCTCCAGCGAGCCGGCTTGCTGCGCGGTGCGGGACGACAGATCGAGGTTGCCCGAGGCGATCTGGCCGGAGGCGGAGGCGATGGCGTCGGTGCCCTGGCGCGCCTGGGTGACGATCTGGGCCAGCTTGTCGCGCATGTCGCGCATCGCGTGCAGCAGGCTCGATTCATCGCCGGGTGCCGTTGCCACTTCGACCGTCAGATCGCCGGCCGCGATGCGGTTGGCGATCTCGGCGGCCAGCGCCGGCTCGCCGCCCAGTTGCCTGCGCAGGCCGCGCGTGATGATCTCCGTCACGACCACGCTGGTGGCCAGGGTGGCCGCCAAAATCAAGGCGCTCTGCCAGGCGGCGGTGGCGATGCGTTCGCGCGCCGACGCCTCGTCGGTTTCGGAGCGCTTGGTGGCCATCTGAACCAGTTGGTCGATGACCTTGCGGTGCGTTTCATAGAGGCTGCCCAGCCGCGTCATCGCCGCCGCGGCGGCATCCTTGTCCTGCTTCATCAGCGCGGGGACATACGTGTCGAACGCGGTCTGATAGAACGCCATCGCAGGCTCGTGCGCCCGCTCCAGCATGGTTTGTTTCAGTTCGGGTTCCAGCGGCTGCTGGGCCCAGTAGGCATGCCGCGTATCGTAGTCGTTCTTGAGTTCCTTCAGGCGCTCCGCCAGCTTCTGCTGCGCGCCTTTGTCCTCGGTGGCCGCCATTTGCAGGCATACCATATAGGATTCGATGATGTATTCCGGCGGAGGAAGGATGTCGGCGATCAAGTCCTTGCTTTGCACGATGCGGTCGTAGATCGGCCCGTTGACCTTGATTTCACTGAGGATCTTGAACGACCAGCTTCCGTAGATCGCGAAGCCGGCCACGAAACAGCCGATTAATACGAAAAAACGCGTCTTGACGTTCAATCTCTCCAGCATGCTGCGCCTCCTTCGGTGAACTTACGTATTTGTTGAAGAATAGCAAAGAAATCGCGTTGATGGCAGCGGCTGAGGCTGAGATGCCTATAAGGATATCCTTACCCGTGGTTAACAAAAAAAGGCGCCCGCAGGCGCCTTGGATGCGATACGGCGTACGCGGTCAGGTGTAGTCTTCCGCGTTCAGGCCCATGACGTGCGAGAAGCCGCCGTCGACATAGGTGATTTCGCCGGTGATGCCCGAGGCCAGGTCCGACAGCATGAAGGCGGCGGTGTTGCCCACTTCTTCGATGGTGACGTTGCGGCGCAGCGGCGCGTGCGACGAGGCAAAGCCCAGCAGCTTGCCGAAGTCCTTGATGCCGGAGGCGGCCAGGGTCTTGATCGGGCCGGCGGAGATGCCGTTGGCGCGAATGCCCAGCTTGCCCAGGTTTTCCGCCAGGTAGCGTACCGACGCTTCCAGCGACGCCTTGGCCAGGCCCATGGTGTTGTAGTAAGGGATGGCACGGACCGCGCCCAGGTAGGACAGGGTCAGCAGCGACGAGCCTTCCTTCAGCAGCGGCAGCGCGGCCTTGGCCATCGCCGGGAAGCTGTAGGCCGAGATGTCGTGGGCGATGCGGAAGTTCTCGCGGCTCAGGCCGTCCAGGAACTCGCCGGCGATGGCTTCGCGCGGCGCGAAGCCGATCGCGTGCACCAGGCCGTCCAGCTGCGACCAGCTCTTGCCCAGGTCGGCGAACAGCGCGTCGATCTGTTCGTCGCTGCCGACGTCGCAGTCATACACCAGGCTGCTGCCGAATTCGGCGGCGAATTCGGTGATGCGGTCTTTGAAGCGTTCGCCGACGTAGGTGAACGCCAGTTCGGCGCCTTCGCGATGGCAGGCCTTGGCGATACCGTAAGCGATGGAACGGTTCGACAGCAAACCAGTGATGAGGATTTTTTTGCCTTGCAAGAACGCCATAGTGACTCCGATTGCAACTGCGCGCCCGGGCTTGCCTTAGTGGATTGCTAAGCTGGCTGGCGACGTCAGTGGGGTTGTTGTTAGTGTGAGAGGCCCGTTGCCGGCCGCTGCAAGACCAAGATTGTAGGGCGACTGAGCCGCGACTGCAACCTTTGATCGCAGCCGCAGCCCCGGTTCCGCGCGCGCCGACGGCGGCGGCGCGGGCTCAGCGGGGGTCAGTTGTCTTTCTTGTGGCGGGATTTGCCCTTGGCGGCGTCGCGCGACACGTGGGCCTTGACCAGCGCCACAGGGCTGGATTTGGCGGATTTGCCGCCCTTGGCCAGCTTGTAGCCCGATTTGCCGGTGGTGCGCTCGCGCTCGGCTTCAAACGCGACCGTGGCGTTGCGCTCGACTTCCGGCGAGATGTCGACGCTGGCCGAGGTGGAGATTTTCGGCACCAGGATCGTCGAACCGGCCTTCAGCAGCGATTTCTGCGGGATATTGTTGGCCTGGCGCAGCACTTCCGGCGTGGTGTGGAAGCGCGACGCCAGGGTGCCGATGCTTTCGCGGGCGCTGGTGATCTTGTGCGTGGTCCAGGTCGACAGTTCCTTGCCCCATTGCGCCAGGTTCAGGTGGAACTTGTCGGCGTTTTCCTTCGGCAGCAGGATCTTGGTCTGTTCGTCGCCGGTGATGACCGGGCGCTTGAACTGCGGGTTCAGCGCCTTGAACTCGTCGACCGACAGCTCGGCCAGGTGGGCGGCGATGGTCAGGTCGATGTCGCTGGTCTTGTCGACGGCGGTGAAGTAGGGGGTGTTGTCGATGGCCGGCAGGCTCAGGCCGAACTGGGCCGGATTGGCGATGATGTTCTTCACCGCCTGCAGCTTGGGCACGTAGTTGCGGGTTTCGGCCGGCATCAGCTCGGCCAGGCTTTCGAAATCGGTCGGCTTGCCGGCGGCCTGGTTGCGCTTGATGGCTTTCTGCACCGAGCCTTCGCCCCAGTTGTAGGCGGCCAGCGCCAGTTGCCAGTCGCCGAACATGTCATACAGGCGCTGCAGGTAGGTCAGGGCGGCGTCGGTCGAGGCCAGGATGCCGCGGCGCTCGTCCTTGAAGGCGTCCTGCTTCAGGTTGAAATCGCGGCCGGTGCCCGGCACGAACTGCCACATGCCGGCCGCGTTGGCGCTCGACAGCGCTTGCGGGTTGAACGCGGACTCGATGAACGGCAGCAGCGCCAGCTCGGTCGGCATGCCGCGCTTTTCCAGTTCGGTGACGACGTGGAACAGGTAGCGCGAGGCGCGCGCCGTGGTGCGGGCGATGTAGTCGGGGCGGGTGGCGTACCAGGTCACGTGCTTGCCGACCAGCTCGTTATTAATATCCGGAATGGCGTAGCCGCTGCGGATGCGGCCCCACACGTCTTTCTCGCGGAAAGCATCATCGTCGGCAAGCTTTGCCGGTTTGTTGATTTTCAGGGAGGAAACGTCGAGGGCGGGAGGTTTGGGCAGGGGAGACAGCGGCGTGGTCGCCGCCGGCGGCAGCTCCAGCGCCATATCGCGGGCCTGGCTGATCGCCGGCGCCATCAGCGCCAGCAGTGCCGCCAGGGCCGCGGATTTAGGAATTCGTGCTTGCATAGTTTTCCATTGTTGCCGAAGGTGAAACATCGGACGGACCATGAATAAACGTGGAGTGTACGAAGGTCGCCCGGTCGAGTCAAGGAATATGTCAGGCGGATGACTAATTCTTTTATGCAATAATTCTATGTAAATAAGGCTCAGATCGCTGCATATTGGCTGAAGTATGAGATAGCGCAAAGAATGCGTACAATCTCGTCTTTGAGTAGTTCACCAAGGAATAGAAATATGAGCAGCCCCGCCATCGATCACGACGCCGTTATCGCCGAGACCGTCAATTGGGTGGAAAAGGCCGTGATCGGCCTGAACCTGTGTCCGTTCGCCAAAGCCGTCCATGTCAAGCAGCAGATCCGCTATGTCGTCTGCGACGCCGATACGCCGGAGGCGCTGCTGGAAAAGCTGATGGAAGAGCTGGAATACCTGGCCGAGGCGGACCCGGACAAGGTCGACACGACCATCATCATCCATCCCAACGTGCTGGCCGACTTCGAGGACTACAACGAGTTCCTGGACGTGGCCGACGCCGCGCTGGAAGACATGGACCTGGACGGCATCCTGCAGGTGGCCAGCTTCCACCCGGACTACCAGTTCGCCGACACCCACAAGAACGACATCGAGAACTACACCAACCGCTCGCCGTACCCGAGCCTGCACCTGCTGCGCGAAGACAGCGTGGAGCGCGCCGTGGAGGCATTCCCGGAGGCGGCCGACATCTTCGAGAAGAACATCGACACCCTGCGCACCCTCGGCCACGACGGCTGGGACAAGCTGATGCAGGTGAAATGATGGGCGATTTGCCGGTCCGGCCGGACACGCCATGCGTGGCGGTGTGTTCGACCACGTTCGACGAGATCTGCCGCGGCTGCGGACGCAGCGTGGTGGAGGTGGCGCACTGGGTATCCATGAGCGCCGAGCAGAAAGAGCTGGTGTGGCAGCGCATCCTGGCGCAGGGTTACCCGCGCCGGAATACCTAGCCGATATTAATAAGTGCCGATGAAATTCTTCTTGCCGATGTCCAGGCCGTTGTGGCGCAGGATGTCGTAGGCGGTGGTGGCGTGGAAGAAGAAGTGCGGCAGTGCGTAGTGGAACAGATAGCTCTGGCCGGTGAAGTGCTTGGTCTTTTCGCCGCTGCCGGTGGTGATTTCGCGCGTTTCGCTGCCTTCGATGGCCGCCTGCGGCACGCTGTCGATGTAGGCCAGCGTCTTGACGATGCGGGCTTTCAGCTCGGCGAAGGTGGTTTCGGTGTCGTCGTACGACGGCACTTCCAGGCCGCCCAGGCGGGCTGCTGCGCCTTTGGAGAAGTCGCAGGCGATCTGGATCTGGCGGGTGAACGGCAGCATGTCCGGGAACAGGCGGAACTGCAGCAGCGCGTTCGGTTCGATCTTTTTCTCGGTCGCGTGGGCCTCGGCTTTGTCGAGGATGGCCAGCAGGCTGTTGAGGATCTGCTTGAACACAGGAATGGAGGCGGAGTACATGGAGAAGGTGGTCATGGCGGGTTCCTCTGTTGAATGGAGCCGCGATGATAGCCTGCCTGTGGGTTTTTTGCTCGGGCCGTGATTTTTCATGCATTTTCCGTGCATAATTCCGATTAGTATTAGAAGAGTAATAGTAAAAAGTTTGCGCTACCACTTACTTACCGACTGACGATGCAAACTTACCAACCTACCCGTGATGGTGCATGACTAGCACCATCTATCAAAAAATGCGCGCCAGGCTGAGCGCGCTGTACGGTCTGTCCATCTACGGTGCGCTGCTGCTGGTGGTGTTCGGCGGTCTGGTGATCCCGGCCATTATCGGCAGCTACCTGCTGATCGGCGTGCACGAGCAGCAGTCGGCGCGCGCGACGCTGAAGGAATCGCTGCAGCGCAACGCCGACATCCTCGCGCTGGGCATGCAGGAATCGCTGTGGAACATGAACGCCGAATCGGCCCATTCGCTGGTTGAGTCGGTGATGCGCGACCGTTCCGTGCTGCAGGTGGAGGTGGTGGGCCAGGCCGACACCCAGTTCATGAAGCTGCATTCGCCGCGGCAGGCGGCCGGCAACGTCTACCGCGCCGAGCGCGAGATCCTGGTGCGCGGCGAGCGCATCGGCCGCATCATGGTCGAGATGGACGACGCCCGCAGCCAGCAGGAACTGCGCGAGAAGCAGATTTCCTACGTGTTCGTGCTGGCGGCGCAGCTGATGGTGTCGCTGCTGCTGATCGTGCTGTTTCTGAATACCCGGCTGATCAAGCCGCTGCGCAAGCTGATGCGCTTCTCGGACCGCCTGTCGCACGGCGATTTCGAAACCCGGCTGGACCTGACCGGCAGCGATGAACTGGGCCGCCTGGCCAGCCAGCTGGACCAGATGCGGGTGGCGATCAAGCGCCTGTTCGAGGACATCGGCCAGCGCGAGGAGCGCTTCCGCACCATCGTCACGCAGGTGCCGGGCGCGGTGTTCCGTTTCCGTCCCAACGGCCCGATCGACTTCGTCTCCGACGCGATCGAAGAGATCTCCGGCTATTCGGCCGCGCAGTTCATGCGCAGCACCACGCATTCGTGGATCAACCTGATCGAGCCGGAAGACCGCGAGAAGCAGCGCCAGGCCGTGTCCGATGCAATCCACAATGGCGAACCGTACGAGGTGGAATATCGCATCCTCGACGCCTCCGGCAATGAACGCTGGGTGGCCGAGAACGGCCAGCCGCAGCCGCACGACGGCGAAGGCAACGCGCCCTGGGTGGACGGCATCATTTCCGACATCAGCCAGCGCAAGCACAACGAGATGCGCATCGAGGCGCTGCTGGCCGAGCAGAGCGCGATCCTGGACAACGTGATGTTCGGCGTGATGTTCGTGCGTAACCGCCAGATCGTCTCGGTCAACCGCCGCTGCGAAGAGCTGTTCGGCTACGAGCCGGGCGCCATGACCGGCGCCTCCACCTCGATCGTGTTCCCCAATTCCTTCGACTTCGAATCGGCCGGCGCGCGCCAGTACCCGTCGCTGTCGAAGGGCGACTACTTCAACGAGGAGCGCCACTACCGCCGCAAGGACGGCAGCCTGTTCTGGTGCATGGTCAGCGGCTATGCGCTCGACCACAACCGCGCCAACGAGGGCAGCATCTGGGTGTATGCCGACGTCACGCAGCGCAAGGAGGCCGAGGAGAAGCTGCGCCTGTCGGCCACCGTGATCGAGCACATCGCCGACGGCGTGGTGGTGCTTGACGCAAGCGGCACCATCGTCGCCGTCAACCCGGCGTTCACGCAGATCACCGGCTACACCGAGGCCGAGGCGCTGGGCCGCGACCGCACGCTGACGCGCTCCGGCCGCCACGACGAGGAATTCTACGACGCCATGTGGCAGGAGCAGATGGAGAAGGGCTTCTGGCGCGGCGAGATCTGGAACCAGCGCAAGAACGGCGAGCTGTATCTGGAGTGGCTGACGGTGAGCGCGGTGCGCGACAGCCGCGGCGAGACCACGCATTACGTCGGCGTGTTCAGCGACATCACCAAGGTCAAGGAATCGCAGGAAAAGCTGGACCACCTGGCGCACCACGATCCGCTGACGGCGCTGCCGAACCGTTTGCTGTTCCACGACCGCCTGCAGCACGCCCTGCAGCGCGCCGCGCGCGACGGCGAACAGCTGGCGCTGCTGTTCATCGACCTGGACCGCTTCAAGAACGTCAACGACACGCTGGGCCACCACATCGGCGACGAGCTGCTCAAGCAGGTCGCCAAGGCGTTGCAGGAGCGCCTGCGCGAGGGCGACACGCTGGCGCGCCTGGGCGGCGACGAGTTCATCGTCCTGCTGGAAAATATCGACAACGAGTTCGGCGCCAGCCAGGTCGCCGAGAAGCTGGTGCAGATGTTCGAGCAGCCGTTCATGGTGGCCGGGCACGAGCTGTTCGTCACCTGCAGCGTCGGCATCAGCCTGTTCCCGGAAGACGCGGTCGACCTGAACATGTTGATCCGTAACGCAGACGTGGCGATGTACCAGGCCAAGGCGCGCGGCCGCAACGGCTACAGCTTCTATGCGCCGTCGATGACCGGCGAGGGCGTCGAGCGCCTGCGCCTGGAGACCTTCCTGCGCCGTTCGATCGAGAAGGACGAGATCTTCCTGAACTACCAGCCGCAGGTGGAAATCGATACCGGCCGCCTGGTCGGCGTCGAGGCGCTGGTGCGCTGGAACCATCCGGAACTGGGCCTGATACCGCCGATCCGCTTCATTCCGCTGGCCGAGGACACGGGCTTCATCAACCAGCTTGGCAAGTGGGTGCTGGAAGAAGCCTGCCGCCAGATGATACGCTGGCAGGAGGCCGGCCTGGTCGTGCCGAAGATGGCGGTCAACCTGTCGGCCAAGCAGTTCGAGCGCGGCAGCATCGTCAACATGGTGGCCGACATCCTGCGCGAGACGGGACTGGAACCGGGCCGCCTGCAGCTGGAAGTGACCGAATCGGTGATCATGAATACCGGCGACGCCATGGTCTTCATCAACGACCTGCATTCGATCGGCGTGGGCCTGGCGATCGACGATTTCGGCACCGGCTACTCGTCGCTGGCCTATCTGAAGCAGCTGCCGGTGCAGACGCTGAAGATCGACCGTTCCTTCATCAAGGATATCTCGACCGACGTCAACGACGAGGCGATCGCCATCGCGATTATCCAGCTGGGCAAGAGCATGAATCTTTCCGTTATCGCGGAAGGCGTGGAGACGGAAGAGCAGGCGGCGTTCCTGCTGCGCCATGGCTGCCATCTGGCGCAGGGCTATTTCTACAGCAAACCGCTGGCTGCCGCCGACATGCTGGACCGCTGGCACAAATAATAAAAACCGGAGACTGGTATGCACGGAGTGAAGACAGGATCGCGCCGCCGTTTTATTTTCGGCGGCGTGGCGGCCGTTGGCGCGCTGGTGGTGGGCTGGGGCGTGATGCCGGCGCGCCAGCGCTTGAACGCTTCGCATCCGCTGCCGGTGAGCGACGGCGCGGTGGCCTTGAATGGCTGGGTCGCCGTCGGCGCGGACGGCATGGTCACCGTGGCCATGCCGCGCAGCGAAATGGGGCAGGGCGTCCATACCGCGCTGCCGATGCTGGTGGCGGAGGAGCTGGACGTGCCGCTGGCCTCCGTGCGGCTGGTGCAGTCGCCCATCGATAAAATCTTCGGCAATATCGCCATGCTCAAGGACGGCCTGCCGTTCCACCCGGACGACAGCGGCAACCTGAAGGCTGCGGTGAGCTGGACCGTCGGCAAGGTGGCGCGCGAGCTGGGGCTGATCATCACCGGCGGCTCGTCCAGCGTGAAGGATGCATGGCAGCCGATGCGCGAGGCCGGCGCTTCCGCGCGCGCGATGCTGGTCGCGGCGGCGGCCAGACAATGGAACGTGGGCGTCGCCGCCTGCTGTACCGAGGACGGTTTCGTGATCCACGCCGATGGCCGCAGGCTGGCCTATGGCGCGCTGGCCACTGCCGCCGCCACTTCCGAGCCGGGCGAGATCCGGCTCAAGTCACCCAAGGATTTCAAGCTGATCGGCCATGCGCAGCCGCGCCGGGATACGCCTTCCAAGGTCAATGGCACGGCGGCTTTCGGCATCGACGCGCGGCCTGCCGGCATGGTGTATGCGGCGGTGCGCATGTCGCCGGTGATCGGCGGGACTGTCGCCAGCGTCAAGCAGGATGCGGTGTTGAAGATGCCGGGCGTGCTGCGCGTGGTCGATTTTTCCAGCGCGCTGCCGGAGAAGACCGGTGCCGGCGCCGGTGTGGCGGTGGTGGCGTCGACCTGGTGGCAGGCCAGGCAGGCCGCGCTGGCGCTGGAGGTGCAATGGAATGCGGGAGCGCAGGCCGGCTTGTCCAGCGCCGCGATCTATGCAGACTTTGCCGCCAGGCTGGATGCGGAGTCGGGCCATGCCTACTACAAGGCCGGCGACATGGATGCGGTGGAAGGCAAGGCCGCGGGCGTCGCCAAGACGGTGAAGGCCGAGTACCGCGCGCCCTACCTGGCGCATGCGGCGATGGAGCCGGTCAACTGCACGGCGCAGGTCAAGGATGGCAAGGTGTATCTGTGGGCGCCGACGCAGTCGCCAGGATTTGCAGTGGAAACGGCGGCCAAGGTTGGCGGCGTCTCGACCGATAATGTGGTGCTGGTGGTGACGATGCTGGGCGGCGGTTTCGGCCGCCGGCTCGATGTCGACATGGTGGCGCAGGTGGTGGCGGTGGCCAAGGCTTCCGCCGGCGTGCCGGTGCAGATGATCTGGTCGCGTGAAGACGACATGACGCACGATGTGTATCGCCCGGCGGCGCTGGCGCGTTTCAACGCCAGCCTGGATGCGGCGGGCAATGTGCTCGGCTACGACAACAAGTCGGCCAGTGGATCGGTGTCGCACCAGTTCATGAAGCGCAACCTGGGCTTGCCGCCGGGGGGGCCGGACAAGACCACCGCCGAGGGCGAATTCGACATGCAGTACGAGTTTCCGAACCAGCGCATCGCGCATGTGATCGTGGACAGCCCGGTGCCATTGGGTTACTGGCGTTCGGTGGGGCACTCGCACAATGCGTTTTTCAAGGAGAGCTTTGTCGACGAACTCGCGCACGCGGCGGGCAAGGACAGCGTGGAGTTCCGGCGCGGCCTGCTGAAGCGGCATCCGCGCCATCTGGCGGTACTGAATGCGGCGGTGGCCAAGGCCGGCGCCGCACCGGAGGGCCGCGCGCACGGCGTGGCGCTGCACCAGTCGTTCGGCACCATCGTCGCGCAGGTGGCGGAGGTGTCGGTGGAGGGCACGGAGATCAAGGTGCACCGGGTGGTGTGCGCGGTCGATTGCGGGATCGCGGTCAATCCGAACATCATCGCGCAGCAGGTTGAGTCGGCGGTGGTGTTCGGGCTGTCGGCGGCGCTGTTCGGCGCGGTGACGATCAAGGACGGCAAGGTCGAGCAAAGCAATTTTGGCGATTATCCCGTGCTGCGCATGAACCAGGCGCCGGAGGTGGAAACCATCATCATGCCGAGCGCCGAGCATCCGGAAGGCATGGGCGAACCGGCCACGCCACCAATCGCGCCTGCCGTCGCCAACGCGGTGTTTAAACTGACGGGCAAGCGCCTGCGCAGTTTGCCGCTGACGCTGTAGGTTCAATTCTTGTTAGAGAGAGGTCGGCATGAAAGCTGTCGTTACTGGTCATTCGCGGGGGCTGGGCCTGGCGCTTGCGGGCGAGTTGTTGTCGCGCGGAATACCGGTGCTGGGTTTGGCGCGCGGAGAGAGTGCCGCGTTGCAGCAACGCTTCGGCGCGGCGCTGCGGCAGCAGGCGCTGAGTCTGGCCGATAGCGGCGCGGTATTGCGCTGGCTGGACAGCGGGGCGCTGGGCGATTTCCTGCAGGGCGAGGACGAGGTGCTGTTGCTCAATAATGCGGGCACCGTCCAGCCGACCGGCCGCGCCGACCGGCATGCCCCGGACGCCATCGCCGCGGCCATCGCGCTCAATGTCAGCGCGCCGCTGATGCTGACCAGCGCCTTCCTGGCGGCTACGCCGCTGGCGAAGCAGCGGCGCATCTTGCACCTGTCTTCGGGCGCCGCGCAGCAGGCTTATCCTGGGTGGAGCATCTATTGCGCCAGCAAAGCCGCACTCGACCATCATGCCCGCGCTGTGGTCGCGGACGCCATTCCCGGCGTGCGCATCTGCAGCCTGGCGCCGGGCGTCATCGATACCGACATGCAGGCCGAGGTCAGGGGCGCCGAGCTCGATGGTTTCCCCTTGCGCCCGCGTTTCGAGCAATTGAAGGCCGAAGGTCACTTGAGCTCTCCGGCAGATTGCGCTCGCGAGGTCATCGATTATCTGCTGCGGCCGGATTTCGGCAGCCAGGCGACCGCCGATTTGCGTAATCTCTAGGCCGTTATTTGGCGTTGAAGAATACCTGCTGCACGAACGCAAGCACGTCGCTGCGCGCCTGTACTGCCGCCGCCGTGTTGCGGCCGACGTGCAGACCGTATCGGGTGCACTTCTTGAAGAAGTCGGGGAGGGCTGCGGAAGCCAGATCGGCACCGGTCAATTCCGAATGGATGGTCCAGCTTGCGATATCCCATTGCACCGTGCCGCAGGGTATGGCGCTGGGCGCCTTCGGCAGGATATGCAGCGGATAGGTTGCATCGAACGAATGGTAAGCGTTGGCATATTTGATGGTGCGGATCGAGGCGCCGGCGGTTTCGTACTGTGCCGCCAACTGCTCGCACGATTCGGCGCCGGTGTAGTCGTCTGCCGCTCCCAGCAGGTTTAGTATCGGCCCTCCGGTCAGGCGCGGCGACCAGTAGACCTGATTGCAGCCGGCATACACCGGTATGTGCAGCGCGAATTTGACATCGGACTTGATCACCGCGTGGCGCAGCGGTTCGATGGCGGTGCGGAAGGCCACCGAGCCGCCGCGCGAAAATCCCATCACGCCGATGCGGTCGGCATCGATGCGCGGGTCCGCTGCAAGCAATTGCAACGCCTGGAACGCGTCAATCAGATTGGCGGCCGGCGACAACAGGGTCTGGTCGGCGACAGTGCTGGTGATGCCGCGCGGCCCGAAGGTGTCGACCACCAAGGTCGCCACGCCAATGCCGTTGAGGGCATCCACCCACATCCGCGTGTTGCCCTCGACGCCGGCGCTGCCGTGCATCAGGATCATGGCCGGCACTTTCCCCGATGCGGAGGGAAGCTTCAGGTCGGCCCAGATTTTTTGCGGCGTCCAGTTCTGGCGGCGTTCGCGAGCCAGGTCGAACATGGTCGGCGGGGTGTAGCTGTCGAATGTAATGCGCTCGCCGGCGGGGGACTCGGCACGCGTCGTCGGCATCGCAAGGATAAGTACGCTCATCAGCAATGTGCGCAGCAGTGCCGTGAAGATCGCTTCCTTATGCATGTTTTGCCTGAGATGTTATTTAGTTGTCATTAATTATATGACACTTTTAATCTCGGCTGGATTAGTTCAGTGCGTTGCGCATCAAGGTGCGCAGGTTGCAGTCGCGCTGCCACTCGATGCGCTCTTCGCTGCTGACGGCCAGGCGGGTGAGTTCTTCGTCGCTTTGTTCCGACTGGGCCAGCACCAGGCGGTGGGCCAGGCCGGCGTCGGGCAGCATGGTGCCGAAGAAGGCCACCAGTTCGTGATGCTGGATCAGCAGCGTGGGGAAGTTTTCCACGTCCAGGTCGCCCACCACGTCCGCGTGATCTTCGATGTCGATCCAGACGAAGAACTTGTCCGGATGGCGCGAGGCCACCTCGTCGAACGTCGCGCGGTAGGATTCGCAGGTGCCGCACCACGCGGCGCACAGGCACGCGACGATCCAGCGGTCGCCCGCCAGCGCGGCGGCGATTTCCTCGCGATTGTCGGAATTCAGGGTCAAACTGTGCATGGTGTTGGTTTGCTAGCGGCGGCCTCGGCGCCTGATGGGCGTATTCTACATGCCCGCGCGGGGTCGCGCCTGCCAGCCCGCCGGGTTAAAATACGGGATGCCTATTATTCTTGCCATTGAAACCTCTTCCGAACAAGCCTCCTGCGCCCTGCAGCGGGGCGAAACCGTCATCAGCCGCGTCTCCGAGGGCGTGCGCACCCATTCGCAATCGGTGCTGCCGATGATCCAGGAACTGCTGGCCGAGGCCGGCATCGCGCTGAAGGACTGCGACGCGATCGCTTTCGGTTCCGGCCCCGGTTCGTTCACCGGCGTGCGCACGGCCTGCGGCATCGCCCAGGGGCTGGCGTTCGGCGGCAACCTGCCCGTGGTGCCGGTCGTGACCTTGGATGCGATGGCGCTGGCCTGCCATCAGCAGCAAGGTGCTCCCGAGGTGCTGGCCGTGCTCGACGCGCGCATGGGCGAGGTCTATTGGGCGCAATACCGTTTTGATCGCGACGCCGCGCCGGTCGCCGTGCTGCCGCCTGCGCTGTCGGCGCCGGACGGCGTGCAGCCGCAGGGCGCGCCTGCCGCTTGCGGCAACGGCTTGTCGGCCTATGCCGAGGCGTTTCCGGCAGGTGGCCATGCCGCCATCATGCCGCACGCGGCGCAGATCGCGCAGCTGGCCGCGATCGCCTTCGCCGAAGGCAGGACCGTGACCGCTGCCGAGGCGCAGCCGCTGTATTTGCGGAACAAGATCGCCTACACCCAAGCCGAGCGGCGCGACATGGCGGCCGCCAAAGCCGCTGAAGGTGGCGCATGAAGCAAATGTGGGATCTGGCACGTCTGAATTACGAGCCAATGCAGCCGGCCGACCTGGTCGACGTGGTGGCGCTGGAGGAAAGTGTTTATCCGCATCCGTGGACGGCGGCCAATTTTGCCGATTCGCTCAGCAGCCAGTACGAGGCTTGGGTGCTGCGCGACCAGAATGGCGATCTGCTGGGTTATTTCCTGCTGATGGCGATCGTCGACGAGGCGCATTTGCTGAACGTGGCGGTGTCGGCCGAGAAGCAGGGGCAGGGGCTGGGCAGGTTCCTGCTGAACCAGGCCGTGGCGTGCGCGCGCGGGCTGGGCATGGAGTCGGTGTTGCTGGAAGTGCGGCCATCGAATACGCGGGCGCTGGAGATTTACGAGCGCTACGGATTTAAACATATCGGCCGGCGCAAGGGGTATTACCCAGCCGCCAATCAGCAACGCGAGGACGCGATCGTTATGCGGTTCGAAGTATGAGTCAGATGACAGTACGCAGTGCGGTGTTCCTGGAGGAGATGGGCGTCGGCGCGCAATGGACGTTGCGCGACAGGCCCGTCGCCGAGGCCGCGCCTGAAACATTCGTGGTGGACGAGCCGGAGCCGGCCGAAGTGGCGGTTGCGCCTGTCGTTCCGCCGTCGATGCCGGAGCCGGTCGCGGAAGTCGTCATGGCGCCAGCTCCAGTCCCCGCTCCAGCGCCAGCGCCAGTCGCAGTCGCCGCGCCGGAAGACGAAGACTCCACCGCCTGGTTCGACGAGGCGCCGGCACCGGCACGCCCGGAGCCGGTCAGCGACGAAGCGATCGCCGCGATGGACTGGCCGGCCTTGAAGGCCGCCGTCGCCAGCTGCACCCGCTGCGGCCTGTGCGAAACGCGCCGCAACGCGGTCAACGGACGCGGCGCCGACGGCGCGTCGTGGATCGCCGTCATCGCCGCGCCATCGCGCCTGGACGAGAAAGACAAGCAGCCGGTAGCGGGCGAAGCAGGGCAACTGCTGGACAATATGCTGAAGGCGATCGCGCTCAAGCCGGAGTCCGACGTGTATGTGACCAACCTGGTCAAATGCCGACCTGCGGGCGCCGACGGTGCGGACCGCGCGCCGTCCGGCGAGGAACTGCTGGCCTGCCGTCCGTTCTTCGAACGCGAGCTGGCGCTGAGCGGCGCGACGATGGCCATGACCTTCGGCCAGTATGCCGCCAAGGGCCTGATGATGGGCCCGGCCGCGCGCGGCAAGGTGATGCGCTACGGCGCCGGCGAACTGCCGGTGGTCGCCACCTATCACCCGGACGACCTGCTGCGCAAGCCGGAAGACAAGGCCAAGGCCTGGGCCGACCTGTGCCTTGCCAGGACAGCCCGTGACTAGCCAGCCGCCCGACGCGCTCGATAATTACCAGGCGCGTTTCGAGCGGCGCTGGAGCCATCTGACCCGGCCGCACGTGCGCGCGCTGGCCTGGCTGCTGGACGCGCCCGATCTGCTCGACCCGGCCTCGCCGCACTGGCAGGGCCGCATCGCCAGCCTCGGCGCGATGGCGCCGGAAACCGCCGACTGGCTGGCCGCCCTCGAGCAAGACCCTATCCCGTTGGAGGCGGCGCTCGGCACGCGCCACTATTCCCGCCTCGGCCTGTATGCCGAAAAGCTGATGGCCTTCTACTTTGCCGAGCACGGCAAGCTGGTGGCGCACGGCCTGCAGGTGCGCGCCAACCGCAACGACACCGTCGGCGAGTTCGACTTCCTGCTGCGCGACGGCGACGACCTGGTCCACATCGAATTCGCCACCAAGTTCTACCTGCTGGACGCCGGCTCGGCGGGCGCGGATTTCAACGGCCTGATCGGCCCCAACCTGGCCGATACGCTGGGGGCCAAGATGCGCAAGATCTTCGACAAGCAGTTGTCGCTGGCCAGCCATCCGGCCGCGCAGCCGCTGCTGCCGCAGCCGGTGGCGCGGGCGCAGGCGCTGGTCAAGGGCTGGTTGTTCTATCCCGGCGGCGAGGGCGCGCCGGCGATGTCCGGCATCTCGCAGCCGCACTGCCATGGCGACTGGATCACGCTGCGGCAGGCCGAAGACCTGGCGGGCGATTGCTACGCCATCATGCCGCGCCTGCACTGGCTGGCCCCGCTGAAGATGCGGGCCGATGGCGTGGCGATGAACAAGCAGGAGTTGCTGGCCGCGCTGGGCGAGCACATGGCGCGGCTTGCCGCGCCGGTGATGGTGGCTGATCTGCGGGAGGAAGGGGATTGGCTGGTGGAGCGACGGCGGGGCTTTGTGGTCCCGGACGACTGGCGCTCTCAAGCCGCGCAGCGCCGCCGGGACGGGACGCTGCCGGCCTAGACAGATTTAATGCTTGGCTTCGCCGATCAGCGCGACGGAATCGAATTCGCGCTGGTTGGCCGCATGCTTGCGCATGATGACGAACATGGTGCCGGCCAGGAACAGGCCGAACAGCACGATGATGATGTCCAGGTTCAGGTGGCCGCGCAGCATCAGCGAATACACGGCCAGCATGGTCAGGATCGACAGGTTCTCGTTGAAGTTCTGCACCGCGATCGAGTGGCCGGCGCTCATCAGCACGTGGCCGCGGTGCTGCAGCAGCGCGTTCATCGGCACCAGGAAGAAGCCGCCCAGCAGGCCGACCAGGATCAGCAGCGGATAGGCCAAGGTCACCGAATGCACCAGCGTCATGCTCATGACGATCACGCCCATGGCGATGCCCATCGGGATCACCTTCAACGACTTGCGCAGCGAGACGAAGCGCGCAGACAGCACGGCGCCCAGCGCCACGCCGATCGCGACCACGCCCACCAGGCTGGTCGACTGCTCGTAGCTCAGCTTGAGCGTGCGGTTGGCCCACTCCAGCACGATGAACTGCAAGGTTTGCGCGGCGCCCCAGAACAGCGTGGTGACCGCCAGCGAGATCTGGCCCAGCTTGTCTTTCCACAGCAGGCCGTAGCAATTGGCGAAGTCGGTGATCAGCTTGATCGGATTGCGTTCCTGGTGGCCGTAGACGCAGCCGGTGTCCGGGATGCGGGTATTGAACAGCGCCGCCAGCATATAGATGCCGACCACCACGCACAGCGCCGCCTCGGGCGGGGTGTCGATGCCGGTGTCTATCATCGGTATGTCGAAGCCGAGCAGGAACGACGATACCTGGCCGCCCACCAGCTTGCCGCCCATGACGGTGCCGAAGATGATCGACATCACGGTCAGGCCTTCAACCCAGCCATTGGCGGCGACAAGTTTCTCTGCGGGAAGTAATTCGGTCAGGATGCCGTATTTGGCGGGGGAATATACTGCGGCGCCAAAGCCGACCAGCGCGTAGGCCAGCAGCGGATGCACATGCGCGAATATCAATAAACAGCCGGCTACTTTAATCAGGTTAGAAATAAACATAACCTTGCCCTTGGGCATGGAGTCGGCGAAGGCGCCGACAAATGCTGCCAACAGCACGTAAAACAGCGTAAACGACAGCTTCAGTAGCGGCGTGATCCACGCCGGGGACTTCATCGTTACCAGCAAGTCGATCGCAACAAAGAGCAGCGCATTATCCGCCAAGGACGAAAAGAATTGCGCTGCCATAATGGTATAGAAACCACGATTCATTCTGGGATGCCTGAAAACTTATCTGGCTTGCTTTATACCATGCTTTGATCGTATTCCCAAGAATTGACCCGGACGGACCTGCCCGCACACGGTAAAATACGGCCTTCTAATATTCTGTTCGGAATGCTCATGCCAAGGCCGATAGTCGCTACCATTCACGTCGATTCCATCAAGCACAACCTGGCAGTGGCCAAGCAGCGCTCGCCCGGCGCCAAGGCGTGGGGTGTGCTCAAGGCCAATGGCTACGGCCATGGCCTGGAACGCGTCATGCGCGGCCTGGCCGAGGCCGACGGCCTGGCGCTGGTCGAGTTCGACAACGCGGTGCGCCTGCGTGAAATGGGCTGGAAAAAGCCCATCCTCTTATTGGAGGGATTCTTCGGTCCGGCGGATTTGAAGACCATGGCCGGCTACGACCTGCAGTCCGCCGTGCATTGCACCGAGCAGCTGGAGTGGCTGGAAGCGGCGCAGGAAAGCCTGAGCGCGCGCGGCATCAAATTTGACCTGCATCTGAAAATGAACACCGGCATGAACCGTCTCGGCTTCATGCCGGACGCCTACGCCGCCGCCCATGCGCGCCTGAGCGCGATTTCCTGCGTCGGCAGCATCACGCTGATGACCCATTTCGCCAACGCCGACGACGTCGACCATCCGCTGATGCCGATCACCGAGCAGATCCGCCGCTTCGAGCTGGGCGCGGCCGGCTTGCCGGGCTTGCGCAGCCTGTCGAACTCGGCCGGCGTGCTGCTGCATCACGATACCTTGCGTAACGACTGGGTGCGTCCCGGCATCATGCTGTACGGCGGCACGCCGGGCGGCGGCACCGCCGAGGAGTTCGGCCTGCAGCCGGCGATGACCTTGAGCAGCGAACTGATCGGCATCCAGGACATCGCCGCCGGCGACGCGGTCGGCTACGGCAGCCGCTTCCAGGCCGAGGGGCCGATGCGCATCGGCGTGGTGGCCTGCGGTTATGCGGACGGCTATCCGCGCCACGCGCCGCTGGGCACGCCTGTGCTGGTCGACGGCGTCAAGACGCGCCTGGCGGGCCGGGTGTCGATGGACATGCTGACCGTCGACCTGACCGACCTGCCGTCGGCGCGCGTGGGCAGCAAGGTCACGCTGTGGGGCCGGGGCTTGCCGATCGACGACGTGGCCGAATCGGCCGGCACCATCGGCTACGAGCTGATGTGCGCGCTGGCGCAGCGCGTGCCGGTGGTCGAGGGCTGAGGAGAGGATTCAATACGTGGCCAAGCCCAAGACCAACTATACCTGCAGCGAATGCGGCGGCACCGCCACCAAGTGGACCGGCCAGTGCTCGTCCTGCCAGCAGTGGAACACGATGGTGGAAACCGTCATCGAGGCGGGCGGCAACAACCGCTATTCGCAGCCGCAGCACCTGTCGCTGGCGCAGACGGCGCCGGTGCTGTCGCTGGCCGATATCGACGCCATCGACGTGCCGCGCTTCGGCACCGGCATCGAGGAATTCGACCGCGTGCTGGGCGGCGGCCTGGTGTCCGGCGGCGTGGTGCTGATCGGCGGCGACCCCGGCATCGGCAAGTCGACCCTGCTGCTGCAAGCGCTGGCCAACGTCTCCCACCTGAAAAAAGTGCTGTATGTCAGCGGCGAGGAATCCGGCGCCCAGATCGCGTTGCGCGCCAAGCGGCTGAACATCGACGCGCGCGACCTGAAATTGCAGGCTGAAATCCAGCTGGAAAAAATCCTCGGCACGCTGGCCGACCTGAAGCCGGAAGTGGCGGTCATCGATTCGATCCAGACCGTCTATTCGGACGCGCTGAGCTCGGCGCCCGGGTCGGTGGCGCAGGTGCGCGAGTGCGCGGCGCAGCTGACGCGGGTGGCCAAGCAGACCGGCATCACCATCATCCTGGTCGGCCACGTGACCAAGGAAGGCGCGCTGGCCGGTCCGCGCGTGCTCGAGCACATCGTCGATACGGTGCTGTATTTCGAGGGCGACAACCATTCGAGCTTCCGTCTGGTGCGGGCGATCAAGAACCGTTTCGGCGCGGTCAACGAGCTGGGCGTGTTTGCGATGACCGAGAAGGGCTTGAAGGGCGTGTCCAATCCGTCGGCGCTGTTCCTGTCGCAGCATGACAATCAGGTGCCGGGTTCCTGCGTGATGGTGACGCAGGAGGGCACGCGGCCTTTGCTGGTGGAAATCCAGGCGCTGGTCGACGCCAGCCACCTGCCTAACGCGCGCCGTTTGTCGGTCGGTCTGGAGCAAAATAGGCTGGCGATGTTGCTGGCGGTATTGCACCGTCACGCGGGTATCGCGGCGTTCGACCAGGACGTGTTCATCAATGCCGTGGGCGGCGTCAAGATCACCGAACCGGCGGCCGACCTGGCGGTATTATTAGCAATTAACTCGTCGATGCGCAGCAAGCCCTTGCCGCGCGGATTCGTGGTGTTTGGCGAGGTCGGCCTGGCGGGCGAGATCCGGCCGGCGCCGCGCGGACAGGAGCGCCTGCGCGAGGCGGCCAAGCTGGGCTTCTCGATGGCGATGATACCGACCGCGAACGCGCCCAAGCAGCCGATCGAGGGCATGACCATCATCGCTGTTGATCGTATCGATGACGCCTTCAATAAGCTGCGCGAAATCCAATAACGTTGTATTGTTACGGGTTGTAATCGGTAATACTGAATAACAAGTAATAAAGGACAGGATAGTGTTAGTTGATCAAAGATCGATGGCGCGCAAGATCGTGCGCGCCAAGGTAGTCTTGGCGATGGATGGCATGCCGCCCCAGCAGGGCAGGACGATCGATATCAGCTCCAACGGACTCTCGCTCACGTTCGACCATAAGCTGGCCGTCGGGCACATGGGTCAGGTATCGTTTGAATTGTTCATCGACGGCAAGGCGCAGATTTTGAGCAGCCGTTCCAAGGTGAGCTACTGTATTTTCAGCGGCGACCATTTCAAGATCGGCCTGCAGTTCCTCAATCCGGACGCGGCCACCACCACCGCCGTCAATAAATTCCTTCGCTAGGCCCGACGTAGCGGGCCCTCGGGCGTATCGGGCGGTTGGCCTGCACCTGTTCCAGTGCATGCGCCAGCCAGCCGACGCAGCGTCCCAGCGCAAACAGGATGAAGGGCGCGTCGTCCGGCAGCTGGTGTGCCGCGGCGAGCAGCGTCAGCGCAAAGTCGATGTTCGGCAGTTCGCCCGCCTGGACTTCTGCCGCGGCGGCGAGGGCTGCATACGGTTCCATTTTCGGTAATAAATTCAACAGGGTACGCGCGCGCGAGTCGCCTTCCGGATACAGCGGATGGCCGAACGCGGGCAGCGGCCGGCCGCTTGCCAGCCATTGCCCGATGGCTGTTTCGGCGCCATGCAGCTTGGCGGCCTCGGTCAGCCTGGCGAACTCCGCCGAGGCGCCGCCGTGCAGCGGGCCGGTCAGCGTGGTGAAGCCGGCCAGCACACCGGCGGCCAACGAGGCGCCGGTGGAGATGGCCACCCGCAAGGCGAAGGTCGAGGCGTTCAGTTCGTGATCGGCCATCAGCACCAGCGCGCGGCGGATCATGTCTTCAGCGTCGGGACGCTGCCATGCTTGCGCCAGGCGCCGGCTGATGGTGCAGGCCCCGTCCGTCGGCGGTCCTGTCATCGCCTGCGTCAGCGTGGCCAGCACGCAGGCGGCCTCGGCGCGCAAGTCGGCGGCGGGCCGGCCCAGTGTAGGCGGATCGCCGGCACTGCGCAGCGCAAGGGCGAGCAGGCCGGCGCCCAGCGCGCTGTCGGTCACGATTGGTGCAGCGGAATCGGCCAGCGGCAGCGACGGCGGCTGACCGGGCTCGGATTGCCACAGCAGCATGGCGATATCTTCCAGCGTGGCGGTGGCCGACAGTTCTGCGGCGTCCTGGCCGCGATAGAAGAGGCGGCCGTTGTGCACGGTGGAAATGGCGGAGGGCAGCACCGGGTCGCCCCATTGCATGGCCTGCGCGGAGACGACGTCGATCTTGCGGCGGCCGTTGCTGCGCTGGGCCATGCGCGCGATATCGTCGCGGTGGTAGAGGCTGCGGCGCGGATCGGCATCGTCGGTCTTGGCGCGGATCTTGCCACGGCTGACGTTGGCGTACAGCGTTTGCGGGCGGACATTCAGTACCTTCAAGGCTTCCGCCGCTGTCATCCACACCATTGCAGATTTCCTATGTTGACACTTCAAGTCAAGATTGACGCCCCCTGCGGGCAGTCCTAAGCTGGGACAGCATATCAATTCCCGGAGCGCTCATGTCTAAAATGTTAGAGGCTGTCTGGTCGTCGCTGGCGTTGCCGCCGTCGGCGCTGCAGGCAGTCGATTTTACCGGCGAAGGCGCGTTGCCTTCATGTTACGCGGTGACGGACCTGGCGGCGGCGTCGGTGGGCGCGGCGGCGCTGGCGGTGCGCGAGCTGATCGCGGCACAGGGCGGACGGCCGGCGCGCGTGCGGGTGGACCGGCGGCTGGCGTCGTTATGGTTCAGCTGGTCCATCCATCCGGTGGGTTGGGAGCGTCCGCCGTTGTGGGACGCGGTGGCGGGCGACTACGCCACCGCAGACGGCTGGATACGCCTGCATACCAACGCCGTGCATCATCGGGATGCGGCGCTGGCGGTGCTGGGCGTTGCCGTCGACAGGGACGCGGTGACGCGGGCGGTGGCGCGCTGGCGCGGCGCCGAACTGGAGGCGGCCGTGGTGGCGCAGGGCGGCTGCGCGGCCATGATGCGGTCAAGCGCGGAATGGGCGGAGCACGAGCAGGGCAGGGCGGTGGCCACCGAGCCGCTGGTCGCGGTGGCGACCGCGCCGGGCAGCTTCAATGCCGGCTGGGCGGGGACGCCGTCGCGGCCGCTGGCGGGGCTGAAGGTGCTGGACTTGACGCGGGTATTGGCGGGGCCGGTGGCGACGCGCTTCCTGGCCGGCTACGGGGCCGATGTGCTGCGCATCGATCCGCCGGACTGGAGCGAGCCGGGCGTGATACCGGAGGTGACCTTGGGCAAGCGTTGTGCGCGGCTGGATCTTCGTTCGGAAGACGACAGGGCGATATTTTCCGGATTGCTGGCGCAGGCGGATGTGCTGGTGCATGGCTATCGCCCGGCGGCTTTGGAGCGGCTGGGATTCGGCGAGGATGTGCGCCGGCGCTTGAATCCGGGGCTGATCGACGTGGCGCTGGATGCGTATGGCTGGACCGGGCCGCTGGCCGGACGGCGCGGCTTCGACAGCCTGGTGCAGATGAGCGCGGGAATCGCGGACCGGGGCATGCGCTGGCAGGGGGCTGCAAAGCCGGTGCCGCTGCCGGTGCAGGCGCTGGATCATGCGACCGGCTACCTGATTGCCGCGGCGGTGGTGCGCGGGCTTTTACACCGGCTTGCAGATGGAAGCGTCGCGACCGCCCGCTTGTCGCTGGCGAGGACGGCGTTGCTGCTGGCGCAGATGTCGCCGGATGGCGGCGTGGACGCGGGCGCGTTGGCGCCGGCGAGCGATGCCGATCTGGCGCCGGCGCTGGAGCAGACCACGTGGGGACCAGCGCGCCGCTACTGGCCGCCGGTGGCGATCGATGGTGCGTCCATGGCCTGGGACCGGCCGGCCAGCGCGCTCGGTTCGGCGCCGCCCAATTGGTAGTAAAGCGGAGGTTCCAAAGCAGAAGCGCAAATCCCGTTCTGTTCGCCGCTTTGAAAATCCGCCGATGTTGCATACTACCTAACCAAACTCGGCGGAACGGACCATGGCCACCTCCAGCATCAACAGCACCACGAACACCGCCAATTCGGCGATATCGACCGACGTCTACAATCGCGTCCAGCAGACGATGGCGTCGCAGAACAGCGCCGCCACCAAGCTGAACACGACGCTGAAGAACGACCAGACCAAACTGTCGGCGCTGGGCCAGCTGCAAAGCGCGCTGGCCAGCTTCCAGTCGGTCGCGGCCAGCCTGAGCGGCAGCGGCCTGAGCACCAGCGCCGCCAGTTCGGTCAAGAGCGTGTTGACGGCCAGCTCCACCGGCACCGCCAAGGCCGGCACCTATGCGGTGGACGTCAAGCAACTGGCGCAGGGCCAGTTCCTGACCAGCGACGCCTTCCCCGCGTCCGACAGCAAGATAGGCAGCGGCGCCGCCACCACCGTCAAGATCGACTTCGGCACGGCCGGCGGCGACAAGGGCTTCGTCATCAACGGCACGGCGAGCAGCAAATCGATCACCATCGACAGCAGCAACAACACGCTGGACGGCATCGCCGCCGCGTTCAAGGCGGCCGGCGTGGACGTCAAGGTGGTCAAGGGCGACGACGGCAAGTTCTCGCTGGCGATCGCCGGCCAGAGCGGCGCCGCCAACAGCATGCGCATCAGCGTCAGCGGCGACGCGGCGCTGAAGGGCATGCTGGCCTTCGATCCCGACGGCAAGCAGGAA
This sequence comes from Duganella sp. Dugasp56, assembly GCF_047304105.1. Lineage (NCBI taxonomy): Bacteria > Pseudomonadati > Pseudomonadota > Betaproteobacteria > Burkholderiales > Oxalobacteraceae > Duganella > Duganella sp. Dugasp56. The sequence goes on along the minus strand of NZ_JBGLYQ010000012.1, from coordinate 100,475 downwards.
CTCAAGCAGACCAGCGCCGCGATGGATGCCATCCTGACCGTCGACGGCAAGGACGTCACCAGCCCCAGCAACACGCTGGACAAGGACAAGGCCATCGCCGGCGCCACGCTGACCCTGACCGCCACCGGCAAGACCGACGTCACCATCACCCAGGACGCGAGCCAGATCGGCGCCAACCTGAAATCCTTCGTCAGCGCCTACAACGACCTGAACAAGAAGCTGCAGGCGCTGCAAAAGGGCGACCTGAAGTCCGACACGGCGATGGGGCAGGTCACCAGCCAGTTCAACCTGCTGCTGAAAACCGGCGGCGGCAGCGTCTCGATTTCGGCGCTGAACGCGGCAGGCGTCACCCAGGACAGCAGCGGCAACCTGGTGGTCGACGATAAGAAACTGCAGGCCGCGCTGACGGCCGATTCGTCGGCGGTCGGCAAGCTGTTCACCAACAACGGCAAGGGCATCGCCGACCTGATGGCCTCCAAGGCCGGCGCGCTGACCTCGGACAGCAGCGTCATCAGCAAGGAGGCCAGCCTGGTCAGCCGGGACATCACCAACATCAACAACAAGCGCACCGTGCTGACCAAGGCGCTGACGGCGCAGGCCACCGCGCTGGCGGCGCTGTACACGGCGCAGGCGCAAACCGGCGCCGGCAGCGCGTTGAACGGGGCTGCGGGTAGTTCCGGCAGCTTGTTCGACATGCTGGGTTGACCGCAACGACCTATTTTTAACGAATTCCTTGCATCGAAACTGGCTATGCCCGATCATCACGGCTTGTGAATGATTCCACTTTCGGAGGTGCTATGGCAGGGAAGTTCGTTGGTGCGGCGCTGTTGGCGGCGGGTTTGATGGCCGGTGCGGTGCAGGCGCAAGAGGAAAAAGTCCTCAATATCTACAACTGGTCGGACTATATCGCCGACGATACCGTTAAGAATTTTGAAAAGGAAACCGGTATCAAGGTCCGTTATGACCTGTTTGATAACAACGAAATCCTGAACTCCAAGCTGGTGGCCGGCAAATCCGGCTACGACATCGTGGTGCCGACCGCCCAGTGGGCGCGGTTGCAGATCGACGGCAAGCTGCTGCGCAAGCTGGACAAGTCCAAGCTGACCAACCTGAAGAACATGGACCCGGCCATCCAGGCCAAGCTGGCCAATATCGACCCGGGCAACGACTACCTGGTCGACTGGCTGTGGGGCTATACCACGGTCGGCATCAACGTCAACAAGGTCAAGGCCGCGCTGGGCGCCATGCCGATGCCGGACAATGCCTGGGAGCTGATCTTCAATCCGAAATACGCCTCCAAGCTGAAATCGTGCGGCGTGTCCTTCCTCGACTCGCCGTCGGAAGTGCTGCCGGCCGCGCTGATCTACCTGGGCAAGCCTGCCTACTCGAAAAACGCCGCCGACTACACCGAGGCCGGCAAGATGCTGCAGGCGATCCGTCCCTACGTCACACTGTTCAGCTCATCCGGCTATATCAACGACATGGCCAACGGCGCCGTCTGCGTGGCGCTGGGCTGGTCGGGCGACATCAACATCGCCCGCCAGCGCGCCATCGACGCCAAGAACGGCAACGTGATCGAAGTGCTGATACCGAAGACCTCGGCCGCGCTGGTGTTCGACACGATGGCGATCCCGGCCGACGCGCCGCACCCGAACAACGCCCATTTGTGGATCAACTACATCATGCGGCCGGAAGTGCACGCCAGCCTGACCAACAAGGTGTTCTATGCCAACCCGAACACGGCCAGCCTGAAGTTCGTGCGCAAGGATATCGCCAGCAACAAGACGGTGTTCCTGTCCGAGGCCGACAAGCAGCGCATGGCGGCGCCGGAAGCGGTGCCGGCCGACATCCGCCGCAACATCACGCGCGTCTATACGAAGTTTAAAACGGGCATGTAAACGATGATCGGCGCGAGTGGCGGGTCTTGAAGGACACGCCGCTGGCGCCGAAAAGGCTTCAATGAAGCTGGTGCTACTCGTGGTAGCGGTCGTTCAGTTTGTGCTTGCTGCCGCGCATTTCCTCCACCAGTTCGTACACAACCAAGGCAATCATTCCTCCGAAGATGCCCATAGTGAGCAAGGTAAACATCGCATCCTCCCTCAAGTTGATACGATTAAACTTTAGCAGATGGTTGCCGCTTTACAAGCTCTGCGTTGCGATTTCTCCCGTTTATTTCACCACCAGGTCGGCAGCCATCACCGCCTTCAGGTAGACGCTCATCGCATTGCCGGGGTCGCGCTGGGAAAACCACCAGGCGCTGGCCTTGCGGATGTCCCATTCCAGGTCGTCGCCGGTCAGCAACAGCGAGGCCACCTGGCCCAGCGTCGGCTGGTGGCCGACCACCAGCACCGAATCCTTGTTGCCCGGCCAGTTGACCGCCTTGAGGATGTCGGCCGGATCGGCGCCGGGCGCCAGGTCGGTGTGCATTTTGAATTTGCGCCCCAGCGCCTCCACCGTCTGCAAGGTGCGCACGGCCGGGCTGGCCAGGATGCGGCAACTGTCGGGCAGCTGGGAATCGAGCCACTGGCCCATGCGGCGCGCCTGTTTCTGGCCCTTGACGGTCAGCGCGCGTTCCAGATCGGACATGCCGGGCGCCATCTCTTCCGCCTCGGCGTGTCGCCACAAAATGAGATCCATGTTTTTCTCCTGACTGACATTTGAAAAAAGATCCCCACGGCGCGCCTCCCGGCCCGCCGCCACCTTATTGTTATTCTCCCAAATGGCCTTGGGCCGTGCCCAGCGTGTCCATCAAGTGTTGCTGCGCGCTGTAATGAACCTGCTTGCCGCGCGCCTTGCGGCGCTGGTAGTGGCCGTCCGGTTCCAGCTCCCACGCGTTCATATTGTCCTTCAGATAAGGATTCAATCCCTCCGCCAGCACCCGCCGCTTGAGCGCCTTGTCCAGGACGGGGAAGGCGACTTCGATGCGGCGGAACAGGTTGCGGCTCATCCAGTCCGCGCTGGCCAGCATCACATCGTGCGCCAGGTCGTTGCGGAAATAGTAAATCCGGCTGTGTTCCAGGAAGCGGCCGATGATGGAGCGCACGCGGATATTCTCCGACAGGCCCGGCACGCCAGGCTTCAGCGTACAGGCGCCGCGCACGATCAGGTCGATCTTGACGCCGTCCTTGGACGCCGCGTACAGCGCGCGTATCACCGACTCATCCACTAGTGCATTTATTTTAACAATAATCCGTCCCGGACGTCCGGCGCGCGCGATACGCGCTTCGTTGCGGATGGACTTGATGATTTCGTTCTGCAGCGCGAACGGCGCCAGCCACAAATGCGTCAGCCGGTGCGGCTTGGTCAGGCTGGTCAGGTGGATGAACACCTCGTTGACTTCCTGGCTGATGCCCGGATGGCAGGTCAGCAGGCCGAAATCGGTGTAGAACTTGGTGGTGGTCGGGTGGTAGTTGCCGGTGCCGAGGTGGGCGTAGAAGCGCAGCTTGTTGTCCTCGCGGCGTATCACCAGCGCCACCTTGGCGTGCGTCTTCAGGCCGACCACGCCGTACACCACCTGGGCGCCGGCCTGTTCCAGCTTGTCGGCCCAGTTGATGTTGGCTTCCTCGTCGAAGCGCGCCTTCAGCTCGACGATGACGGTCACTTCCTTGCCCGAGCGCGCCGCCAGGATCAGCGATTCCATCAGGTCCGAGTTCATGCCGGTGCGGTAGATGGTCTGCTTGATGGCCACCACGGCCGGATCCATCGCCGCGCTGCGGATGAAGTCGATCACCGTCTGGAAGGTCTGGTAGGGGTGGTGCAGCAGGATATCGTTTTCACGCAGCGCCGCGAAAATGTCCGGGCTGCCCGGCTTTTGCGCGATGCCGGGGATGAAAGGCGGGAAGCGCAGCGTCGGATTGTCGACGTGGTCCATGATCTCGGTCAGGCGCACCAGGTTGACCGGGCCGTTGACGGCGTACAGCCGGCTCTGGTGCAGGCCGAACTGGTCGAGCAGGAATTGCGACAGTTCCGGCGGGCAGTTCTTGGCCACTTCCAGCCGCACCGAGGTGCCGAACTGGCGGCCCTGCAACTCGCCCTTCAAGGCCTGGCGCAGGTTCTTGACCTCGTCCTCGTCGACCCACAGGTCGGAGTCGCGGGTGACGCGGAACTGCGAATAGGCGATCACCTCGCGGCCGGCGAACAGGTCCGAGATGTGCGCGTGGATGATGGACGACAGCAGGCAGAACGACACGCCGCCGCTCTTCGACAAATGGTCGGGCAGGCGGATCACGCGCGGCAGCACGCGCGGCGCCTTGACGATGGCGATCGCGGTGCCGCGGCCGAACGCGTCCTTGCCGGACAGCGAGACGATGAAATTGAGGCTCTTGTTGACCACTTGCGGGAACGGGTGGGCCGGATCCAGGCCGATCGGCGTCAGCAGCGGCCGCACCTCGGTGTCGAAATATTCCTTGACCCAGGCGCGCTGCGCATCATTGCGCTCGTTGTGGCGCACCAGGTGCACGCCGTTGGCGGCCAGCTGCGGCAACACTTCCTGGTTGAGGATTTCATATTGGTGGGTGACCAGCGCGTGGCATTCATTGCTGATGCGCGACAGCGTGGCCACCAGGGCGGGGTGGTTGGACATCGAGCCGTCGACGCTGCCGGCCGCCAGCAGGCTGGCCACGCGCACTTCGAAGAATTCGTCCAGGTTGCTGCTGGCGATGCACAGGTAGCGCAGCCGCTCGAGCAAGGGAATGCTCTTGTCTTCCGCTTGCGCCAGCACGCGCCGGTTGAACATCAGTTGCGACAGCTCCCGGTCCAGGAAGGCGGAGTTCTTGTTTACGTCAGCATGCAAGTCAGGCTTCATGTCTTTTTGTTCACTTTGCAGTTAATCTCATTCTATCCTGAACGCGGAAGGATGATGCAACAGTGTAAAGAAGAAATATGACAAGTCCGTGACAAAGGCTGTCATAAATGACCGTTCGGTTACGCCAATTATGACAGGAAGGGCGTAACATATGCCGGCACCATGGCCTGTTCTCATAGGGAAGCACTGCGCAAATCGAGTCAAAATAATATTTTTTACAGATTCGGTGGATGTCATAAACCTGTCATATTCGGGCGGTAGACTGCGCAGCATCCTAACCTGTCATAACAAAGGACTTGAAATGCGACTCAAACAATTGTTCTCCTCCCTGGTAGTAGGCGTATCTGCCGTTATGGCATTCTCGTCCGCCGCCCACGCCGCCGATATGACCGGCGCCGGCGCCACCTTCCCATATCCTATCTACGCCAAATGGGCTGAAGCTTACAAAGCCAGCACCGGCAACGGCCTGAACTATCAGTCCGTCGGTTCGGGCGCGGGTATCAAGCAGATCAAGGCCAAGACCGTCGATTTCGGCGCCTCCGACATGCCGCTGAAAGCGGAAGAACTGGACGCCGAAGGCCTGATGCAATTCCCGGCCATCATGGGCGGCGTTGTGACCGTGGTCAACCTGGACGGCATCACCCCCGGCCAGCTGAAGCTGACCGGCCCGGTTGTCGCCGACATCTACCTGGGCAAGATCACCAAGTGGAATGACGCCGCGATCACCGCGCTGAACCCAGGCGTGAAGCTGTCGGGCGAAGACATCACCGTGGTGCACCGCGCCGACGGTTCGGGCACGTCCTTCCTGTTCACCGACTTCCTGTCGAAAACCAATGCCGAGTTCAAGACCAAGATCGGTTCCGGTACCGCCGTCAAGTGGGCCGTCGGCGTCGGTGGCAAGGGTAACGAAGGCGTCGCCGCCAACGTGCAGCGCATCAAGGGTTCGATCGGCTACGTCGAGTGGGCTTATGCCAAGAAAAACAAGATGGCGCACACCCAGCTGAAAAACAAGGACGGCAACTTCCTGCAGCCTGACGACGACTTCTTCAAAGCCGCCGCCGCTTCGGCCGAGTGGACCAAGACCCCGGGCTTCGGCGTGGTGCTGACCGACCAGGCCGGCAAGAACTCGTGGCCGATCACCGGCGTGTCGTTCATCCTGATGCACAAAGCCCAGGCTGACGCAGCCAAAGGCAAGGAAGTCGTCAAGTTCTTCGACTGGGCCTTCAAGAACGGCGGCGCCGCTGCCACCGAACTGGACTACGTGCCGCTGCCGGCATCGGTTGTCAAGCTGGTACAGGATTCCTGGAAAGCCAACCTGAAAGACGCTTCGGGCAAGGCCATCTACTAATCCGGACCGTCCCTTCGCCGCGGCGCAGCAGCAAGCGCGGCGGCGAGGGGGTTAGCCTGCGCCTCCCGACCGGGAGCCGCAGGCTAGCTTACATCCACGAGACAATAATATGAGCGCCGATATCACTTCCACGTCTATGAATAAACCGGAACCCGCCTTGGCCACCCACACTTCCGCCGCGATCACCGCCGCGGAACAGGCCGCAATGCAGGCCATGCACCGCACCATGCGCAACCAGCGCATCCAGGACTTCTTCTTCCACAAAACCACGATGCTGTTCGCGCTGTCCGTGCTGGCGGTGCTGTCTGGCATCATCGTCACGCTGGTCATCGGCGCCTGGCCGGCGTTCAAGGAATTCGGCCCGGCCTTCATCACCACCGTCGAGTGGGATCCGGTCAACGACAAGTACGGCGCGCTGATCGCCATCGTCGGCACCCTGGCCACGTCCGGCATCGCGCTGCTGATCGCCTTCCCGGTCAGCTTCGGCATCGCGCTGTTCCTGACCGAGATCTGCCCGGCCGGCCTGCGCCGCCCGCTGGGCACGGCGGTCGAGCTGCTGGCCGGCGTGCCGTCCATCATCTACGGCATGTGGGGCCTGTTCGTGTTCGCGCCGCTGTTCGGCGACTACGTGCAGCCGCTGCTGAAGAACACCCTGGGCCACCTGCCCATCATCGGCCAGTTCTTCAGCGGGCCGACCATGGGCATCGGCATCCTGACCGCCGCGCTGATCCTGGCCGTGATGATCATCCCCTTCATCTCGTCGGTGATGCGCGATGTGTTCGAGATCGTGCCAGCCGTGCTGAAGGAATCGGCCTACGGCCTGGGCTGCACCCGCTGGGAGGTGGTGCGCAAGATCGTGCTGCCTTACACCAAGACCGGCGTGGTCGGAGGCGTCATGCTGGGACTGGGCCGCGCGCTGGGCGAAACCATGGCCGTGACCTTCGTCATCGGCAACGCCAACAAGCTGTCGTGGTCGCTGTTCGCGGCGGGCAACTCGATCGCCTCGACCCTGGCCAACGAATTCGCCGAGTCCGACACCGTGCTGCACACGTCCTCGCTGTTCGCGCTGGCACTGATCCTGTTCGTGATCACCTTTATCGTTCTGTCCGCCGCCAAGCTGATGCTGGCCGGCATGTCTCGCAAGGAAGGCGTCAAATAATGAACCAAGTCATGAACCCTGTGTACCGCAAGCGCCTGCTGACGCACCGCATCGGCATCGCGCTGTCGGTCGGCGCGATGTCGATCGGCCTGCTGGTGCTGGCGTGGATCCTGGTCACGCTGGCGATCAAGGGCTTCGGCGCGCTCAGCGTCAACCTGTTCACGCAAACCACGCCGGCCCCCGGCAGCGAAGGCGGCGGCCTGGCCAACGCCATCGTCGGCTCGCTGATGATCGTCGGCCTGTCGACCGCGATCAGCACCCCGATCGGCATCCTGGCCGGCATCTACCTGGCCGAATACGGCGAAGAGAACAAGGTCGCGGCCATCACCCGCTTCGTCACCGACATCATGCTGTCGGCGCCGTCGATCGTGGTCGGCATGTTCGTCTGGGCCATGTACGTGGCCACCGCCAAGCACTATTCCGGCTACGCCGGTTCGCTGGCGCTGGCCTTGATCGCGATTCCGGTGGTGGTGCGCACCACCGACAACATGCTGCGCCTGGTGCCCAACAGCCTGCTCGAAGCGGCCTTCGCGCTCGGCGCGCCGCGCTGGAAAGTGGCGATGATGGTGCGCCTGCGCGCCGTCAAGGCCGGCGTGATCACCGGCGTGCTGCTGGCCGTGGCCCGCATCTCCGGCGAGACCGCGCCGCTGCTGTTCACTGCGCTCAACAACCAGTTCTTCAGCGCCGACATGAACGCGCCGATGGCCAACCTGCCGGTGGTGATCTACGGCTTCGCCATGAGCCCGTACGACAACTGGCGCGAGCTGGCCTGGGGCGGCGCGCTGCTGGTGACCTTCAGCGTGTTGGCGCTGAATATCATCTCGCGCACCCTGTTCAGCCAGAAAATCCCGAATTAATTGAATAAAGCGATCAATCATGAATACGCAACTGAGCCCAGAAAATGTCATCGCCATGAACGGCAAACGCAAAACCATCGAGATCTCCGGCCTGAACTTCTTCTACGGTAAGACCCAGAGCCTGACCAACGTCAACCTGGACATCCACGAGAAGCAGGTCACCGCCTTCATCGGCCCGTCCGGCTGCGGCAAGTCGACGCTGCTGCGCACCTTGAACCGCATGTACGACCTGTATCCCGGCCAGCGCGCCGAGGGTTCGATCATGTACCGCGGCCGCAACATCCTCGAGGACGGCCAGGACGTCAACATGCTGCGCGCCAAGGTCGGCATGGTGTTCCAGAAGCCGACGCCGTTCCCGATGTCGATCTACGACAACATCGCCTTCGGCGTGCGCCTGTACGAAGACCTGTCGAAAGGCGAGATGGACGAGCGCGTCGAATGGGCGCTGAAGAAGGCCGCGCTGTGGGGCGAGGTCAAGGACAAGCTGACCAAGAGCGGCCTGTCGCTGTCGGGCGGCCAGCAGCAGCGCCTGTGCATCGCGCGCGGCGTCGCGGTCAAGCCGGACGTGCTGCTGCTCGATGAGCCGACCTCGGCGCTGGATCCGATCTCGACCTCGAAGGTGGAAGAGCTGATCAGCGAACTGAAGCAGGATTACACCATCGCCATCGTCACCCACAACATGCAGCAGGCGGCGCGCTGCTCGGACTACACCGCCTATATGTACCTGGGCGAATTGGTGGAGTTCGGCGAGACCGACCAGATCTTCATGAATCCGGCGCGCAAAGAGACGCAGGACTACATCACCGGTCGCTTCGGCTGATCGAACTTATAATAGCAAATCGACTACGGAGAGCAGCATGATCGGTGAACATTCATCCAAGCAGTACGACAACGAATTGGAAGCCATCCGCAGCAAGGTGCTGCTGATGGGCGGCATCGTCGAGACCCAGTTCCTCGACGCCATGACCTGCTTCCGCATCGGCAATCCCGAGCGCGCCGACCGCGTGATGCGCGAGGACGACGCCGTCAACCAGCTGGAAGTGTCGCTGGACGACGCCTGCAGCCACCTGATCGTGCGCCGCCAGCCGGCCGCCAACGACCTGCGCACCATCATGGCCACGATCAAGGTGATCACCGACCTCGAGCGCATCGGCGACGAGGCGACCAAGATCGCCCGCACCGCCAAGGCGCTGCATTCGCGCGGCGCGGTCACCGTCAACCACTATGAAATGGTGCGCGGCATCGCCAACAACACCAGCGATATGCTGCACGACGCGCTGGACGCGTTTGCCCGCAACGACGGCAAGCAGGCGCTGCAGCTGATCGCCCAGGACGCCGTCATCGACCACGAGTTCCGTTCGATCATGCGCAACCTGATCACCTTCATGATGGAAGATCCGCGCACCATCTCGGCCGCGCTGGACACGCTGTGGGTGGCCAAGGCCATCGAGCGCATCGGCGACCACGCCAAGAACATCGCCGAATACGTCATCTACGTCGTCGAAGGCAAGGATATCCGCCACACCAAGCCGGCACACGTGCTGGACGACGTACCCGAGCAAGCTGAATAACGAGAATCATGGCATCTGATAAAACCACAGTACTGATAGTAGAAGATGAACCGGCGATCGTCGAGCTGGTGACGTTTTCGCTGCGCGAGGCGGGCTGGAACTGCTGCGCCGTGCAAAGCGTGGGCGAGGCCTGGGACTTCATCCAGACCCGCACGCCGCAGCTGATTTTGCTCGATTGGATGCTGCCGGACCAGACCGGCCTGCGTCTGCTGGCGCGCATCCGTTCGGACCGCCAGTTCAATGAAATCCCGGTCATCATGCTGACCGCCAAGAGCATGGAAGAAGACAAGCTGGCCGGCCTGAACAGCGGCGCCGACGACTACGTCACCAAGCCGTTCTCGCCGCGCGAGCTGCTGGCCCGCGCCAAGGCGCTGCTGCGCCGCAAGAGTCCGGAGCACGCGCAGGCGACCATGCGCGCCGCCAACGTCATGCTGGACCCGGTCAGCTGCACCGTCTCGATGGACGAGCAGAAGATCGACATCGGCCATGCCGAGTACAAGCTGTTGAAGTTCCTGCTGGCGCATCCGGAGCGCGTGTTCTCGCGCAGCCAGCTGCTGGACAAGGTGTGGGGCGACCATGTGGTGATCGAGGAACGCACGGTCGACGTCCATGTGCTGCGCCTGCGCAAAGCCTTGAAGGAGGCCGAGCATCTGATCAAGACGGTACGTAGCGTGGGCTACATGCTGTCGGAGAAATAATGAATCCAAAACTGGTGTTCTGGGTGCCGGCGGCATTGCGCACCGCGATTATCCTGGCGGGGTGCGCGACGCTGGGCTGGATGTTCGGCTGGATCAACGGCCTGGTGGTGGCGCTGATCGCCATGATGGTGCTGGTGTTCGTGCAGCTGTCGTACCTGTACCAGTTGAGCAATTGGATGGACGACCCGCAGAGCGCCAAGCTGCCGGACGGCTGGGGCGCGTGGACCAACATCTTCTCGCGCCTGTACCGCATGCGCCGCGACGATGAAAAAAACCAGGCCGAGCTGACCGAATGGCTGGCGCGCTTCCGCCAGGCCATGCATCTGCTGCCGGACGGCGTGGTCATCATGGACGACGTGCTGTTCCTCGAGTGGTGCAACCCGGCCGCCGAGAAGCACCTGGGCCTGACGCACGAGCGCGACAAGGGCATGCGCGTGACCAACCTGGTGCGCAGCCCGGATTTCATGGATTACATCATCCTGGGCCGCTACGAGCAGCCGCTGACGATCAGCTTCCGCGAGCGCAAGCTGATCGTGCATATCATTCCATTTGAAAACCGCCGCCAGATCCTGGTGACGCACGACGCCACCGAGAGCGAGCGCATCGAAGAGATGCGGCGCGACTTCATCGCCAACGCCTCGCACGAGCTGCGCACGCCGCTGACGGTGATCGTCGGCTTCCTGGAGATCGCCGCGTCCGAAGGGCTGGACGTGGCCACCCGCTCGGCGCACCTGAAGCTGATGACGGAGCAGGGCCACCGCATGCAGCACCTGATCGAGGACATGCTGACCCTGTCGCGGCTGGAGTCGGTCGATTATCCGATGCGGCCGGAGCAGGTCGACATGGCCAAGCTGATGGAGCAGGTGCTGCGCGATGCGCGCGCGCTGTCGGCCGGCAAGCACGAGATCACGATGTCGGTCAACGGGCCGGACATCATGGGCAGCTACGAGGAACTGCACAGCGCCTTCGGCAACCTGGCCTCGAACGCGGTGCGCTACACGCCGGCGGGCGGCAAGATCCAGCTGGTGTGGAAAGAGGTCGAGAACGGTGGCGTCAAGTTCATGGTGGAGGATACCGGCATCGGCATCAGCCCGGAACACATCTCGCGCCTGACCGAGCGCTTCTACCGCGTCGACAAGAGCCGTTCGCGCGAGACGCAGGGGACAGGCCTGGGCCTGGCGATCGTCAAGCACGTGCTGCTGCGCCACGGTTCCACGCTGCAGATCAAGTCGGAAGCGGGCAAGGGCAGCACCTTCATCGTCTGCCTGCCGAAGACGGCGGTGGTGCAGCGGCAGCCCGAATTGTTGCTGAATTAATCCTTGAACCACTGGGCCAGCGTCTGCCTGGCCTTTTGAACGTGCTCATCCTTGATGTGCGCCGCCACCGCCGCGGCCGCGGCGATGAGCACGCCCAGATCGTCGGTATAGCCCACCACCGGCAACAGGTCCGGGATGGCGTCGATGGGCGAGATGAAATATCCCAGCGCGCCGTAGATGGTGGCTTTCGCCCACCTCGGCGTCTCCGGATCGATGGCCGAGTAATACATCTTCAACGCCTGCTCCAGCACACCTTTCCCCGCCGCCTTCGCGTAAGTCTTGGTCTTGCGCCAGAAGCGGTCATCGGAATATTGCGCTGAGAAATCAGTATTGGCCACGACGTTCTCCAGAATCTTTACTGTCGACCCAGTATATCAGGATCGCTCATTGAGGAATTTCAGTGAAAACCGGAACCTGCAATACGGTTCCTCCATTTCTGTCTCTCAACAGTTGCTCATATAGGTCAGGCGCGCTTTTCATTAACTGATCAAGCGCAGCTACAGCGGCGTGTAGCGCGTCGGACTTCTGCTCAGCTTTGATCTTCTCGATCGCCTTGACTGCTTCCGCCAATTGAGCGACCACGTCAGGATCTGGCTTCCTCTTTTCAACCAGTGCTAGAGCAATATCGTTCAACCAGCCGATTTGCCTGCCGTAGCTTGCGACTTCTGCGACGACGCGGTCTTCTATAGTTGCGTCTCCCGCGAAGTTAAATGTGAGCTCGGGCGAAAACCATGGTGAGTTTATCCGTTGCTTGACGTCGCCTGCAAAAGGGAATTTGAAGAACCAGAATGGATCGAACACGGTGGCCATGAATCCTCCAGAGAATTGGCGTATCGGCGCAGCTTAGCGGGCGACAAACGGGTAAGTGAAGCCAATGAAGTGTACGGTGTTCAGTACGAGGTGAATCAGGATCGGCGCTTCGATGCGCTGGGTGGCCTGGTAGGCATAGGCGTAGCCCAGCCCGGCGATAGTGGCGAGCAGGGCGTAGGCGGGGCCGCCGGCCAGGTGGGCGGCGCCGAACAGCAGCGCGGAGCAGATCACGGCGATCCACGGGCCGTAGCGGAAGCGCGCCAACGATGCGGCGAGGCGGGCTTGCAGGGAGCCGCGGAAGAACGCCTCTTCGGCGACGACGGTGAAGAACAGGTTCACCGCGATAAATTGCAGCGTGACGGATGGCAGCTTGAAGTCTGGATGGACGAACCCGACGCCCACGGCGAAAGCCATCACCGCGGCGACCGTGACCAGCAGAATCGGCCAGGTCTTCTTCAGCACGCCGCCCAGCTCCGCCCAGCTGCGTACGCGGCTGCAGATGAACGCCAGCAGTATCAAGCCTACCGCGCCCTTGTCGAAGTTGGCGTATTGCGTGAACGGTGCGGCGCCCGGCGAGAACACGGCGCCGGCGATCATCACCGGGTTGCTGAACCCGGGCAGCTTGTGGATGGCCAGCGCAAACGCCAGTAGCCCTGCGACGATGCCCGAAATAATCCGCACATATTTCTGCGAACCGGTGGCCGTCAGCCAGGCGACAGCGCTAAACAAGGCCAGGGCGACGATTGCGGGCGCCTGCAGCACGCCCGCGATCCAGCCGCACAGCAGTGCCAGCACGAACAAGCCCGCCCAAGGCGCGACAGCGGCTTGGGCGGCGAACGAGATAGGCTTGAGCCATACAGCGCCGATAGCCAGCGCGAGAACGATGAAAGTCAGCAGGGTGATTGTCGGCATGATTTGAAGGAAATGGTTAAATTTCCTTCAATAGTATCATCCAGTCAAGGTCAGAACTTGTAGCTGAAGCCGGTCATCAGCATCGGCGTGGTCTTGCGTTTGGTCAGCGGGCTGTCGGCGGCGTCGCCGGACAGCTGGGTGACGCCGACCGCGCTGTGCGCCGACCAGTTCTTGTCGATCACGTGGTTCCAGCTCACGGCGGCCGTCAGGTTTTCGAAGCCCGCCTTGGCGGTGTAGGCCTTGAACGCGGTGCGCGAGGCTTGCGCCGCCGTCACGCCGTGGTAGGTCTGCATATATTTGTCGTCGCCGTACACAGCTGACAAGCCCAGGCCCACCTGGTCGCTGGCGGTGCTGTACAGCGGCACGCTGGCGCCGATGGCGTAGGTGGCGCCATGTTCGCGGTGCGCCAGGTTCTGCTTGGTGCTCAGGCTCAGGCCGACGGTGCCGACCTGGTAGCTGACGCCCAGCACGGCCTGCACGGCGCCGTCGATATCGCCCATGCCTTTCAAGGCGTCCGAGCCGTAGAAGGCGTTCTTCTTGTGGTCGGCGCGGCCGCCGCCGTAGGTCAGCGCGGCGCTCAGGCCGAAGCCTTCCAGCGTGGTCTGGAAGCCCACGCCGCGCGTGCTGCTGATGAAGGCGCCGTTGTCGAAGGTGCGTTCGAAGATGGGCAGCGGCACGACACGGGTTTTGTCGCTGCCGGAATATTCCGGCACATAGGCCACGCCCAGGCCCAGCGACAGGCTGTCGCCCTTGCCGGGAGTGGTTTGCGGCGACGAGGAATCCTGCAGGTCAAGCGCGTCCGCGCGGCAGTAGCCGCTGACGGCGCAAAGGGAGGCGAGGGCGAAGGTGATGGCGAGGCGCATGGCGTGGTCCAGTTCAGAGGGTAGGTCGGGTGCCCGCCGGCGCGTCATTGCCCGGCGATAACGGAGCGCAGTGTCTCAACATTTAGCGTCCGCCGCTATCGCCTTGTCTGAAGTATCATTTGCTGAATACTTTGGTACCGCGTGGCGGTGCCCGACTTCCGGAGCCTATATGTCGTTGACCCTTTACTACCATCCGCTGGCCTCGTTCTGCCACAAGGTGCTGATCGCGCTGTACGAAAACGGCGTCGCGTTCGACAAGCGCATCATCAACCTGGGCGAGGAGGCCGACCGCGCCGAGCTGGAGGCGATCTGGCCGCTATGCAAGTTCCCGGTGATACGCGACCACGAGCGCAAGCGCGACGTGCCGGAGACGTCGGTCATCATTGAATACCTGGATCGTTATTTTCCCGGTGCGCAGCCGATGATACCGGCCGACTGGGATGCGGCGCTGGATGTGCGCCTGTGGGACCGCTTCTTCGACAACTACGTGCAGGAGCCGATGCAGACCATCGTCACAGGCCACCTGACCGGCATGCAGTGCGACCAGACCAAGGAGCGCACCAAGCTGAAGACGGCTTACAAGATGATAGAAAAACGCATGGCCACGCGCAGCTGGATGTGCGGCGAGGCCTTCAGCATGGCCGATTGCGCGGCAGCGCCGGCGCTGTTCTACGCCGCCACGATCCTGCCGTTCCCGGAGGAGTACAGCCACCTCAACGACTATTTCGAGCGCCTGGTGACGCGGCCGTCCGTCCAGCGGGTGCTGGACGAATCGAAGCCGTATTTCGCGTTGTATCCGTTCGTCGACGATATCCCGGAACGCTTCCTGTAGCTTAGTTCTTGTTGCCGCTGCCGTCGGCGCTCTGCATCGACGCCGGCTGCGCCATCGACCCGCTCTGTGCCGCCACGTTGGCGAACTGGGCGGCCTGGTCCATGGTTTCCTTGGCTGCCGCTTTTTGCGCGCGTAATTGACGATCAGCCTGCTCTGCGGCTTTTTGCGTCACCACCTCGGCCAGCGCGGTCGCGGTGCGGGTGGTTTGCGGCACGTGCTGCTGCACCACGCTGTTGATATTGTTCTGGAACTCGCTGGCCACCTGGGTCAGTTGCTGCTGATAGGCCTGCAGTTTTTGCACCACCGCTTCCGCCGACGGCGCGATCGCGGCCATGCCGCGCTCGGCCGATTGCGGCGTCAGCAGTGCGGTGCGCAGCGCTTCAGTGGAATCCTGCAGCCAGGTGCGGCTGAACTGGGTATTCACTTCCGCAAGCTTGCGCATCGATTGCAGGGCCGCGGACGTCAGGTCGGTGTAGTAGTCGATACGTGCCTCGATGAGATTTTTTGCTGCCGGCGAAATGGTTTCCACAAACGAATTCATTTGGTACTCCTGGTTTGGATGGGGCCAAAGTATCGGTAGTCGGAAGGGCGCTCTGGCCAGTCGCCCGGAACGATATCTTCGCAGGTGCAGCAATTTTCTGGCACACCCGAGCTTATCGGCACTATTCGTTTTTAACCACCAACAAATCGTCCGGCTCGCCCCATCGTGGTCCGTTTCGCCACATGGGAATGGACCGCGTGCGGGCTATCGATTATTGTGTTGTTATCAACATTATTCGAGGCCCATGATGAAAAGAAGAGAGTTGCTGAAAGCTGCCGCCGCGCTGCCTGTCCTGTCGCTGGCCCCTGTCGCCTGGAGCGCCGCGGTTGCCGCTGCGGCGCCAACTGCGCGGGTGCGTCCCGGCGATGCCGGCTGGCCGTCGCCGGCGGACTGGGGGCAATTGGCGCAGCGCGTGGAAGGCCGCCTGCAAAAGCTGGACGCGCCGTTCGCCGCTTGCGGAGCCGATGCGGCGGCGCCAGCCTGCGTGGCCGCGCTGGCGCACCTGAAGAACACCTTTGATATCGGCGACCAGGCGGCGCTGACGCAAACCAGCGGCTGGCTCGACGCCTGGTCGTCGCAGCCAAGCGCCTATGCGGTGGCGGCCAAGACCACGGCGGACGTGGTGGCCGCGGTCAATTTCGCCCGCGAGTACAATCTGCGGCTGGTGGTCAAAGGCGGCGGTCACAGTTACCAGGGTACCTCCGACGCTCCCGATTCGCTGCTGGTGTGGACCCGCCAGATGAACGACGCCACGCTGGTGCCGGCCTTTGTGGCGCAGGGGTGTTCGACGGCGCCGCAGCCGGCCGTCACGCTGGGTGCGGGCGCCATGTGGATCGACGCCTACGATGCCGTCACCACGCGCGGCGGACGCTATGTGCAGGGAGGCGGCTGCACCACGGTCGGCGTGGCGGGACTGGTGCAGAGCGGCGGCTTCAGTAACTTCTCCAAGGCCTACGGCACCGCCGCCGCCGGGCTGCTGGAGGCGGAAGTGGTGACCGCCGACGGCCAGGTGCGCATCGCCAACGCCTGCACCAACCCGGACCTGTTCTGGGCATTGAAGGGCGGTGGCGGCGGCAGCGTCGGCGTGGTCACGCGCCTGACCTTGCGCACGCGCGAGCTGCCGGAGAACTTCGGCGGCCTGTTCTTCACCATCAAGGCCTCGTCCGATGCGGCCTTCCGCGCCTTGATCGCGAAAGTGGTCGCCTTCTACGCCGGCGCCTTGTTCAACCCGCACTGGGGCGAACAGATCGCCTTCAACACCGGCAATACGGTGGACGTCAACATGGTGTTCCAGGGACTGGGCCAGCAGCAGGCGGAGGAGGTGTGGGCGCCGTTCCTGGCGTGGCTGCGCGAGCGGCCGGAATACACGTTTGAAAGACCGTTCCGCGCCATCGCGCTGCCGGCGCGGCATTTCTGGAATGTGGAGTTCTTCAAGAAGCACGCGCCGGGCTTCATGCTGGCCGACGAGCGTCCGGGTGCGCCGGCACACCACGGCGTATGGAAGGGCGATGCCGAAGACGCGGGCTGGTTCATCCACGGCTATCAATCGGCGTGGCTGCCGCAGGCGCTGCTGGACGAAGGTAGCCAGTCGCAACTGGTCAGCGCCTTGTTCCGCGCTTCGCGGCATTGGCGTGTGGGACTGCACTTCAACAAGGGGCTGGCCGGCGCGCCTGCGGAGGCGATCGAAGCAGCGCGCCAGACGGCGATGAATCCGGACGTGCTGGGCGCCTTCGCGCTGGCCATCATCGCCGGCGGCGACGGTGCGCGCTATCCCGGCATGCCCGGCGAGACGCCCGATGCGCAGCGCGGCCGCGAACGCGCCGCGTCCATCGGCAGGGCGATGAACGAACTGAAGGCGGCCGCGCCGAATGCCGGTTCCTATGTGTCGGAAAGCGATTACTTCCTGAAGAACTGGCAGAGCGCCTTCTGGGGCGGCAACTACAGCCGGCTGGCGCGAGTGAAGAAGCAGTACGATCCGAACGGATTGTTCTTCGTGCACCATGGCGTCGGCAGCGAGGACTGGAGCGCGGACGGCTTTACCCGCCTGCGCTGAATCAGGGCTCGATGTTGGGTGCCCGGCGCGGCACCAGCAGCATCTCTTTCTGGCGGCCGCTGATGTAGCGGATGCCGGATTCGTCGAAGTAGGCGTCTTCCTCGAGCATGATGCGCACCGGTTCCGCGTAGCCTGGAATCGCGCTGGCGGCATTCAGTTCGATCGAGTAGGCGGTGCGGTAGCGCAGCGCTTCCTCGCCGGTGCCGGGCACGCCGTTCTGCATGTCCCACATGCCGATGGCGGGGCCGGCGGCGTGGCCGTGGTAGCCGATAGGATGCGAGTAGATGGTCGGGTTGATGCCTTCGCCGCGCGCCTGCGCCAGCGCGCCGGCCAGCATCTGATTGCCGGTGCTGCCTTGCTTGAACTGCGCGAGCAGGATGTCCTGCAGGCGGTTGGCCTTGGCGTAGGCTAGCGTCAGCGCGGCCGGTGCCGCGGTTTCGCCGGGCTTCAGCACGTAGGCATGTTCCTGCACGTCGGTGTTCAGGCGCAGGTAGGTGATGCCGATGTCGACGTGCAGCAGGTCGCCGGGGATGATGATGTCGGGATTTGCCAGACCCTTGCCTGCGCGCTGGATCTCCACCGAAGGATGGAACCAGGTGTCGTAGCCCAGGTCGCGGATCTTCTGGCGGAACCACCACACCACATCCTCGCTGGTGGTGATGCCGGGCGTGATGACGCGCTCGGAAAATCCTTCGGCGATGATCTTGTGCGTGGCATCGACAAGCTGAGGATAAATCTGCATCTCGCGCTCGGTGCGCGTTTCCAGCCAGCGTATCGCCAGCGGTTCCGCCGAGACCACCTTGCGTTTGAATTCGGCTGGCAGCGCCTGCACCAGCTCCTCGTAGTCCGTACGGTCGATGCCGTCGGCGTGGCCGAAATTGTGCGAGGTGTTCAGCGCGATCTTGTTCGGATTGCGCTGCTTGACGATGTCGGCCAGCGCCTCCCATTGCTCGGGGAATTTCTTCATGTCCCACGCCGCCGCGATGCTCTTGCCGACGGCATAGCGCGCCACGGCCAGCTTCTCGACGGTCTGCTTTTTCGGATCGCGGTAGAACACCAGCACCGTGCGGCGGCGCGCGTTCAGCCATTCGGCCGGCAGCATGGTTTTCAGCACCGGGTCTTCGTTATACTCGCGCGAGACGACGATCCACATGTCGATGCCGGTTTGCGCCATCATCCCCGGCAGCAGCTTGTCGAAGCGTTCCGCCAGCAGTTCATTGACCACGTCGGCCTGTTCGCGCACCGGAAGAACCTGAGCCTGGGTGGCTGCCGACAGCAGCACGGACATCGCAAGGATAAATTTTTTCATGCGCACGATGTTCTCCCGGTCCGGCCTCGAAGTCAATCAACAAGGCGCTGCTTGCTTGTCTAAAATGCACATTCGCGCTACGCTTGCGGCTAGTCTCAAGGAGGAAAGAATGTCAGCACCGTCGATTTTGTTTTTGCATGGCGGACCGGGAATGAGCCCGGTCTTCGAGAAGGCCCGTTTTCCGGAAGCGTCGGACGTGCACTGGTGGCAGCAGCCGGTCACCGTGCCGTGCGCGGTGCATCCGTTCCAGGATCTGCTGGCGGCGACGCTGGCCGAGTTCCGCCGCTGCGTGGAGGCGCATGGCGCGCCGATGACGATACTGGCCAGCTCCTTTGGCGCCCATCTGGCCGTGCACTTGTCGCGCCAGATGCCGGAGTCGATCGCGCGCATCGTGCTGCTGGGTCCAACCTTCGATCCGGAACAGGCCGCGATGCGGCTGGCGCGCCGCGCCTTCCAGCTGCATATGGACGACGCCAACGCCGGCAAGCTGGCCGCCGCGCTGGCCGCCTACGAGGACGATCCGGGCAGGGCGCGGTTCTGGGACGTGTTCGGCGCGCTGTCGCTGCTGCCGGATGTGCCGGAGCTCTATTTCAGCCCGAATGCCGGTGAGGCCGCGCGCTCGTTCGTGGAGTTGATACAGCAACCCGGCGCCTTCGACGGCCCGACCTCGGTCGCCACATCGGACGATTTCGCCGCCATCAATCCGAAGCCGCTGCCGAGTCCCTACACCGGCCCGGTGCAACTGGTGTTCGGCAAGTACGACGTCATGATCGACGCCGACAAGGACGGTGCGGCATGGCGCGCCATCTTCCCGCAAGCTTCCATCCACATGGTGGACAGCGGCCATTTCCCGTTGCAGGAACTGCCGCTGGAAGCCTGCCTCCACCCCGCGTAACCCGTCATTCCGCTATCAGGAGTTCGATGCCGGCTTCCAGCAGGCCGTCGCGATATTCGGGGCTGATGCCGGCGTCGGTAATGACGGTGTGGACGCGGTCCAGCTGCACGATGCGGTGCAGGCTGACGCGTCCGAACTTGGAGGCGTCCGTCAGCACGATGATCTTCTTGGCCCGCTCCACCATCTTGTGATTCAGGCTGGCCTCCGCCTCGTGGTGGGTGGTCACGCCGAACTGCAGGTCGAAACCGTCCACGCCGAGGAACAGCTTGTCGAAGCTGTAGGCCTGCAGGCAGGCTTCGGCCTGCGTGCCCTGGATCGACAGCGACTGCTTGCGCAGCAGGCCGCCGGTCAGGATAAGATCCACGCCCGGCGCATCTGCCAGTTCCCACGCGATGTTCAGACCATTGGTCATCACCGTCACTTGCTGCGCATCGCGCAGATGGCGCGCCAGCGAGATCGTGGTGGTGCCCGAATCGATGATGATGTTGTCGCCCGCTTCCACCAAACGCGCGGCGCAGGCGCCGATGCGTTCCTTTTGCTCGTGGTTGATCGCGTCCTTCTGCCGGATGGTGTGCTCGGTCGGGGGAGTGCGGGTCAGCGTGGCGCCGCCGTGGCTGCGCGTGGCCAGGCCTTGGGATTCCAGCGCGCTCAAATCGCTGCGGATTGTCACCGCTGAAACGCCCAACTGTTCCACCAGTTCGTTGACCTGCACGGAACCGTGTTGGGTGAGCGCCTGCAGGATCGCGGCGCGGCGTTGACTGGTGTTTCGCATGAGTTGTGCTGTTGATTTGTCAAAAAGGGCAGCTTAACAGATCGCGGCCTTCGTGCCATCAGGTATAGCGCCCTTGCAATGTTAAAACATGTGTTTCGAAATAAAAACAAAGATATTTCACGTTAAAACGAAAGAAAACGAAAATACAACATCAAAACGAAATATTTCGAAAGCTTCTTGTGTTTTGTTTCTTTGCTTATTACTATTCATAACACAAGTCACAACAAGCAACACATCACGGGAGATTTGCCATGGGTAGTAGAATCGAAACGGGACTTCGGCGCAGCCTGATTGCGGCAGCGGTGGAGATGGCGGTGTGCGGGACCGCGTTTGCGCAGGCTGCTCAGACCCAGCCGCAGGCCGATCCGGACGCGCAGGTCGTGGTGGTGTCGGGCGCGCGCGCCGCGCTGGCCAAGTCGCTTGAACTCAAGCGCAACGCCGACGTGATCCAGGACTCGATCTCGGCCACGGAACTCGGCCGCTTCCCCGACGATAACGTCGCCGATTCGTTGACCCACATCTCCGGCATTTCGGTATCGCGCACCCGCGGCGGCGAAGGCCAGTACATCAATGTGCGCGGCCTGGGCTCGGGCTACAACATCGTCACCCTGAACAAGCGCATCCTGGCGACCGACGGCGATGGCCGCGACTTCGCCTTCGACGTGCTGCCGTCCGAGGTGATCAGCGGCGCCGACGTGATGAAGTCGGCCGAAGCGGCGCAAATGGAGGGCAGCATCGGCGGCTCCGTCAACCTGCGCTCGGCGCGGCCGATGGACAACCCGGGCTATCACGCTTCGGTGCGTTTCGAGGCGGACCACAACGACCTGTCGCGCAAGGACGGCGGCAAGCTGTCGGGTGTCGTCAGCAACACCTTCAACAACAATACGATGGGCGTGCTGGTGGGGGCCGTGGTTTCCAAGCGCAAGGTGCGCACCGATTCGCTGGGCTACCAGACGTACAACGCGGACTCGCCCGGCAGCTACGACGTCAATGGCGACGGCGTCATCGGCGCAGGCGAGACCAATCTGCTGGCGCCTTGCTGCATCTCGTTCGGTTCCGTGTTCGAAGAGAAGAAGCGCGCCGCCTTGTCCGGCGCCTTTGAATGGAAGGTCACGCCGACCTTCAAGATGACCGCCGATGCGCTGGCCACGCGCCTCGATTCGCCGCAGGTCGGTTACCAGCAGTCCTATTATGTGGAGAGCGCGCCGGGGCGCTGGTCCGACGTCGTCGTCAAGGACCGCCTGATCACCAGCATGACGGTGAAGGACCTGATACCGGAAATGTCCAACGTCACCACGGACCGCGTGGTCGACACCATGCAGTTCGGCTGGCGCGGCGAGTGGCGGCCATCGAACGCGCTGAAGCTGACCGGCGACGTCTACCGCTCTACTTCCAAGCGCAACTCCGGCGGCAAGGACAGCTTCGTGGTGGCCGGCATCGCGGGCCACAACACGGGCTACTACCGCGCCACCAACGGCGGCTTCCCCGACATCCGAGTGACGCTGGAAGATGGCCGAGACCTCGCCACGGAGCTGGCTGCGGGACGACTGGGCAACAAGGACTACGGCGTCCACTTCACCGGCCTGACCGGCACCGACATCAAGGACACCATCGATGGCGCCTCGCTCGACGGCCGGCTGGCGCTGGGCGGCGCCTGGCATGTCGACGGCCTGCAGTTCGGCGCCAGCGCCACCTCGCGCAAGAAAGACCGCAACTCGATCGGCAACGAGAAGAGCGGCGGCGCATGCCAGTACTGCGATATGTACTCGACCACCTTCGCCTCGCTGGGCGCCAACGTGGTCCAGCCGATGACGCTGCCCAACTACATGCGCAACGCCGGCGGCAGCTTCCCCGGCAGTTTCATCAAGTTCGACGTGCCGGCTTATTTCGCTGCGCTGAAGAAGTTGGATGGCAAGCCTGTCCTCGACGCCGACGGCAACCCGACCGGCGACACGTTCGACGTCAGCAAATCGCAGCCGGTGTTCGTGCCGACCGATTCCTACTCGGTCACCGAAAAGACTGCGACGCTGTATGGCCAGCTTGAGCTGGCGGGCGAGAACTGGAACGGCAACGTCGGCGCGCGCCTGGTGCGCACCAAGACTACATCGCGCAGCGCGATCGACAAGATCGTCGCCATCGACGATCAGACCCCGGACATCCCGACCAGCAGCCCGATCGTCACCTACAGCCCGGCGGTGCCGGTGTCGGAAGACGGCAGCTACACCAAGCTGCTGCCGTCGGCCAATATCAGCTGGTGGGCGCGCGACGATTTCGTGGTGCGCGGCGCCATCGCCAAGGTCATGGCCCGGCCGTCGCTCGACAAGCTGGCGCCGACCCGCACCGACAATACGCTCGACCGCAGCTACGTGCTGAACATCGTCGGCGATCCGAAGCTGAAGCCTACCGAGGCCGTGCAGCAGGACCTGTCGGTCGAGTGGTATTACCGTCCGAAATCGGCCATCACGGCGGCCATCTTCGCCAAGCAGATCAAGAACTTCGTCACCTACCAGACCGACGAGCATGTGGACATCGGCGTGCCGGGCTACCTGTACACGGTGACCCATCCGGTCAACGGCGACAAGGCCAATGTGCGCGGCATCGAGTTCGGCATCCAGCACCTGTTCGACAACGGCTTCGGCTTCAACGCCAAATTCGCCAAGACGCTGACCAAGGCCTACCAGAACGGCCAATACGTCGGCCAGCTGGAAGGCGTGGCGCCGACCGCGTCGTCGATCGGCTTCCTGTACGAGAAGAATGGCGTCAACGCCTCGATCTCGTTCGACTACACGGGCGAGTACACTCAAAGCACCAATGTGCTGGCGGGGTTCCCGGCCAAGGTCGATGCGCTGACCTGGGTGACGGCGTCGGCCTCGTGGGATGTCACCCGCAACATCACCTTGTTTGTCGAAGGGAAGAACCTGGGCGATGCGGTGATGCGTTCGAACCTGGGCCGCAGCGACGCGCTGTACGGCTTTGAAAGCTGGGGCCGCACCTTCGTGGCCGGCATGAGCGTGAAATTCTGACGGGTGGCCATGAACACGACGACAAGTACGATACAAACCAAGGATGCCGTGGGCACCAGCCGTCCGCGCTGGCTCGGCTACGCGCTCGCCACCACGCTGTTGTGGGGCGTGTGGGGCGCCTTTACCGGCCTGCCCAGCCAGAACGGTTTTCCTGAAACGCTGGTCTATGTGGTGTGGGCGCTGACGATGGTGCCGCCGGCGCTGTTCGTCCTGGCGCGCGCCGGCTGGCGTGTGCGTCGCGATGGCCGCGCCATCGCCTACGGCCTGGCGATCGGCCTGCTGGGCGCCGGCGGGCAGATGGTGCTGTTCTATGCGGTGAAGGCCGGTCCGACCTACCTGATCTTCCCGTTGATCTCACTGTCGCCGGTGATCACGATCGCGCTGTCCTTCCTGTTTCTGCGCGAACGCACCGGCGCGATGGGGCTGGGCGGCATCGTGCTGGCGGTCTGCGCGCTGCCGCTGTTCGACTACACACCGGGCGGCGCGCCGCAGCAGTACGGCCTGTGGTTCGTGCTGGCGCTGGGCGTGCTGGTGGCCTGGGGCCTGCAGGCCTACTTCATCAAGCTGGCCAACGCCAGCATGGACGCCGAGAGCATCTTCTTTTACATGACGGCCAGCGCGCTGCTGTTCATTCCCGTGGCGCTGGCCATGACCGATTTCTCGGTGCCGATCAACTATGGCCCTTCGGGTCCGTTGCTGGCCGCCGCCACGCAGGTATTGAACGCGGTCGGCGCGCTGACGCTGGTGTACGCCTTCCGCCACGGCAAGGCGCTGATGGTGTCGCCGCTGGTGAACGCCGGCGCGCCGCTGCTGACCACTGTCATCGCGATGGCGCTGGCGGCATCGCTGCCGACCGGCTACCGGCTGGCCGGCATCGGCCTGTCGCTGGCGGCGGCGCTGCTGCTCGCGTTGCAACCGGAGGACGGCGCCTCCGCCTGAACCCGAATCTATTCAAGGAACCAACGATGGACTACTTATTGAATCTGGTGCGCCGCCACAAGGCCGGCGAGCAGGTAGGCATCCACGCGGTATGCTCGGCGCATCCGCTGGTGATCGAAGCCGCCATGGAGGTGGCCTCCGCGCGCGACCTGCCGGTGCTGATCGAAGCGACCTCGAACCAGGTGAACCAGGACGGCGGCTATACCGGCATGACGCCGGCCGCCTTCCGCGATTTCGTGCACGGCATCGCCGACCGCACCGGCCTGGCGCGTGGCCGTATCCTGCTGGGGGGCGACCATTTGGGGCCGAACGCCTGGCAGGACCAGCCGGCCGAGGCGGCCATGGCCAAGGCCGAGGTGCTGATCGACCAGTATGTGACGGCGGGCTTCCGCAAGATACACCTGGACTGTTCGATGTCCTGCGCCGGCGACCCGGTGCCGCTGCCGGACGCCGTGGTGGCCGAGCGCGCCGCGCGCCTGTGCATGGTCGCCGAGCGCGCCTGGCATACGGCCGGCGGCGAGGCGCCGGTCTACGTGGTCGGCACCGAGGTGCCGGTGCCGGGCGGCGCGCATGAGGACCTGGAAGAATTGAGCGTCACCACGCCCGGCGCGGCGGCGCTGACGATCAAGGTGCACCGGCTGGCCTTTGCCGCCGCCGGCCTGGAGGCGGCGTGGCCGCGCGTGATCGGCCTGGTGGTGCAGCCCGGCGTCGAGTTCGACCATCACAAGGTGATCGACTACCGTCCGAAACACGCGGTGGCGCTGAGCCGCCTGATCGAAGACGAACCGACGCTGCTCTACGAAGCCCACTCGACCGACTACCAGACCCCGTCCAACCTGGCGGCGCTGGTGGCCGGCCATTTCGCGATCCTGAAAGTGGGGCCCGGCCTGACTTTCGCGCTGCGCGAGACGCTGTGGGCGCTGGCCGACATCGAGGAGGAGATGGCGTGGCCTGGCGACCAGCAAGGTTCGGATTTCAAGAACATCGTGCTGGAAGTGATGCGCGCCGAACCCGAATACTGGCGCAAATACTATGGCGGCGATCCGCGCCGCACCCGCTTCGATCAGCAGTACAGCCTGAGCGACCGTATCCGCTACTACTGGCCGCATCCTGCCATCCAGGCGGCGCAGGCGCGCCTGCTGGCCAACCTGGAGCGCGAGGCGCCGCCGCTGACGCTGTTGAGCCAGTACCTGCCGGCGCAGTACGAGGCGGTGCGCGAAGGGCGGCTACGCAATGTGCCGGCCGATTTACTCAAAGAGGGAGTGGCCAAGGTGCTGCGCCAGTACATGGACGCCTGCGCTGCAGGCGCCGCAACAAAGGAGTTGGAAACATGCTAGTAGTGGACAAGGAAATTTTGGGCATCGATACGGCACGCCTCGATGAAGCCGGAGCCGGCCTGACCGCGCGCGAGATCGCGCAGCAGCCCGCCGTCTGGCCGCAGATCGACGCGCTGGTGGCGAGCCGGCGCGCGGCGCTCGATGCCTTCCTGGCCCCGCTGCTGGCGCGCACCGGCCTGCGCATCGTGCTGACCGGCGCCGGCACCTCAGCCTTCCTCGGCGAATGCCTGGCGCCCGCCATGCTGGGCAAGGGATGGCGCGCCGAAGCCGTGCCGACCACCGACCTGGTGTCCGGTCCGCAGCGCTTCCTGCAAGCTGCCGCGCCGACGCTGCTGGTGTCGTTCGCCCGTTCCGGCAGCAGCCCGGAGAGCCTGGCCGCCGTCACGCTGGCCGACCAGCTGGTGGGGGAGGTCTATCATCTGATCATCACCTGCAACGCCGACGGCGAGTTGTACCGGATGGCCCGGGAGCGCGGCAACGCCTTCGCCATCCTGCTGCCGGACGCCACCCACGACCGCGGCTTCGCCATGACCACCAGCTTCACCTCTATGCTGCTGGCGGCCGCGCTGGCCTTCGGCGTGCTGGCGCCGGGCGCCGCCGCGGCATCCTCGGCGGCCGCCGACGGTTTGCTGGCAAGCGCGCTGCCGCTGCTGCAATCGCTGGTGGAGCGCCGCTTCAAGCGCGTGGTCTACCTCGGCAGCAATGAGCTGCTGGGACTGGCGCGCGAGGCCTCGCTCAAGCTGCTGGAACTGACCGACGGCCAGGTGGTGGCGCTGTTTGATTCGCCGCTGGGTTTCCGCCACGGCCCGAAGACCATCGTCGACGCCGACACCTTGGTGGTGGTGCTGCTGTCGAACGACGCGCATGCGCGACGCTACGACCTCGACCTGCTGCGCGAGCTGCGCAACGACGGCCGCGCCGGCCGCGTGCTGGCCCTGAGCGGCCGCGCCGAGCCGGAACCTGGCGCGGCAGTGGTGACGCTGCAGGGCATGGAGGACGCCGGCGAACTCGCGCTGGCGCTGCCTTACATCCTGTTCTGCCAGTCGTTTGCGCTGCTGCAGTCGCTGGCGCTGGGCCTGCGTCCGGACACGCCGAGCGTGTCGGGCACCGTCAATCGCGTGGTGCGCGGCGTGACCATCTATCCGCTCGAAGGAGACGATCATGTTTCTCGGGGTTGACGGCGGCGGCACCAAGACCGCGTTCGCGCTGGTCGACAGCCAGGGCCGCGTGCTTGCACGCCACGAGGACAGCGGCGCCTACTACCTGGAGGTCGGCATGGACGCCACTGCCGCGCTGCTGGCGCGCGGCTGCGACGCGCTGTTCGCAACGGCCGGCGTGGCCGCGAGCGATATCGACTTCGCTTTCTTCGGCCTGCCGGCCTATGGCGAGGACCGCGCGGTGCAGCCTCAGTTGGACGCGCTGCCCCATGCGGTGCTGGGCCATGGCCGCTACCTGTGCGGCAACGACATGGTGTGCAGCTGGGCCGGGTCGCTGGCCTGCGCCGACGGCATCAGCGTGATCGCCGGCACCGGCTCGATGGCGTACGGGGAATTTGCCGGACAACGCGCGCGCGCCGGCGGCTGGGGTGAGCTGTTCAGCGACGAGGGTTCTGCGCACTGGATCGCGCGTGCCGGCCTGGCGCTGTTTTCAAGGATGAGCGATGGCCGCGCGCCGCGCGGGCCGTTGTATCAGCTGGTGCGCGAACGCCTGGCGCTGCTGGAGGATCTTGATTTGTGCCAGGTGGTTTATGGCGAACTGAAAGGGGAGAGGAGCAAGGTGGCCGCGTTGTCACGCCTGGTCGCCGAGGCGGCCGCGCTGGGCGACGTCCAGGCGCAGGCGATCATCGAGGCCGCCGCCGCCGAACTGGCGGCGCTGGTCGATGCCGTGCGCGGTGCGCTTGGCGTTGCCGCAGGCGTCGGCGTGGCCGTGTCCTGCACCGGCGGGCTGTTCGGCGCGGATGGGCCGCTGCGCGCACCTTTCGAGCGGGCATTGGCGACTCGCGCTGGATCTTATCGCCTGGCGCCGCCGCGCTTGGCGCCGGTGCTTGGCGCGGCGCTGTACGCCGCCCGTAGCGCCGGCATGCCGCTGAACGCGGCCGCGCTGGAACGCCTGGCAAGCCTGCCCTGACTTAAAGGACTTTATATGCGTTGTACTCTGCTACCTGCCGTTCTTGCGGCGCTGCTGGCCGCGCCGCTGGCCACCGCCGCCAGCGGCTACACCGTGCGCGACTTCGACAAGGTGCCGAAGATCGACGCCCATCTACACCTGCACGGCGAGAATCAGGACGCCTGGCTGGCGCTGGCGCGCAAGGACAACTTCCGTGCGCTGACCATCAATGTCGACTATCCGGATTTTCCACCGCTCGACCAGCAGCGGCGCGTGGCCAGCGCGCTGGCCCACGGTCATCCGCGGCAGGTGGCCTGGGCCGCGACCTTTTCCACCGACGGCTTCGAAAAGCCGGAGTGGGGCGCGGCCACGCTGAAAGACCTGGATGGGGCGCTGGCCGACGGCGCCGGCGGCGTCAAGGTGTGGAAGAACATCGGCATGAGCCTGCGCGACGGCCAGGGCAAGCTGGTGATGGTCGACGATCCGCGTTTCGACCAAGTGTTCAACGGGCTGGCCCAACGCGGCGTCATGGTGCTGGGGCACCAGGGCGAACCGCACAACTGCTGGCTGCCGCTTGAGCAGATGACGGTCAATAACGACCGCGAATATTTCAAGGAACATCCGGCCTACCACATGTACGCGCACCCGGAGATGCCCAGCTACGAAGAGCAGATGGCCGCACGCGACCATTTGCTGGACAAGCATCCCGACCTGCGCTTCACCGGCGTGCACCTGGCGTCGCTGGAGTGGGATGTGGACCGGCTGGCGCGCTTCCTCGACGTCCACCCCGGCGTCAACGTCGACGTGGCGGCCCGCATCGGACAGCTGCAATACCAGTCGCAGCGCGACCGCAAACGCGTGCGCGCCTTCCTCATCAAGTACCAGGACCGGTTGATGTACGGCTCCGACCTGGCGCAGTCGGCGGAGCAGGACGACGCCGGCTTCGTGGCCGACGTGGACACGGTATGGCGGCGTGACTGGCGTTATTTCGTCACCGCCGACAGCTTCGCCGTGCCCGAGCTGGACCGGCCGGTGCGCGGGCTGGCGCTGCCGCGCGCCGTGGTCGACAAGCTATACCGGATCAACGCGGAAAAAGCCTACCCGCGCGCCTGGCATTGAATAGAAAAACGAGGAAACCGATGAGCAACCAACATGATCAACGCCGTCGCACCTTGCTGCAATGGCTGGCGGGAGCCGCAGTGACGTCCACGGTGGGCGACGCCGGCGCGGCCACGTTGCAGGCGCAAGGCAAGCAAGTGGCGCGCATCGGCGACGCCGCCATGGCGCTGGAATTCGACAGCCTGCTGCGCTGCCGCGTCGTGTCCCGGCGCGGGCCCCGGCCCACGGCGGTCACCGCCTTCGCGCCGAGCGAACGGCTGCACCTGCCCAACGGCCGCTGGGTCGAACGCTTTGCGCTGTCGTCGCAGGCGGCCGACAAGGTCGACGGCGCCCACGGCCCCGGCGTACGCCATCGCCTGTCCGGCATGGCGGACGGCATCGAGAAGACGGTCGCCGTCACTTTTTATGAACGCCATCCCGGCTTGGCCGTCATCCGCGTTTCCTATCGCAACACCGGCGACAAGCCGCTGCCGGTCGCGGCCTGGGCCAACAGCGCCCACACGCTGCGCCCCGCGGCTGGCCGCAAGGCGGAATTCTGGACCTTCTCCGGCGCCACCCATCCCGACCGGCGCGACTGGGTGCAGCCGCTGGTCGCCGGCTTTGACCAGCGCAACTTCATGGGCATGAACGCTTCCGACTACGGCGGCGGCACGCCTGCGGCCGACGTCTGGAACCGCGAGTGCGGGCTGGCCGTCGGCCACCTGGACACCGTGCCGCGCCTGGTCGCGCTGCCGGTGCGCGCGGTCGCGGGCGGCGCCTCGCTGGCGGTCGAATTCAAGCAGGAGACGACACTGCAGCCGGGCGAGACGCTCGATACGCTGGACACCTTCCTGGCGCTGCACACGGGCGATTATTTTTCCGCGCTCGATCAGTACCGCCAGGCCATGGCCGAACGCGGCCTGCGCGCCCCGGACGCCCCGGCCGAATGCTACGAGCCTATCTGGTGCGCCTGGGGCTACGAGCGCGACTTCACGGTACCGCTGATGGTGGGCACGCTGCAGAAGGCCAAGGAGCTGGGCCTCGAATGGGCGGTGCTGGACGATGGCTGGCAGAACAACGAAGGCGACTGGAAACTGGACACCAGGAAGTTCCCGGGCGGCGAAGCCGACATGCGCGGCCTGGTGACCACCATCAAGGACGCCGGCCTGAAGGCGCGGCTGTGGATCACGCCGTTGGCGGTCGATCCCGGCTCGGACCTGCTGCGTGACCACACCGACATGCTGCTGCTGGACAAGGAGGGCGCGCCGCAGCTGATCAGCTGGTGGAACAGCTTCTATCTGTGCCCGGCCTACCAGCCCACCATCGACATGACCCGCGCCTGGATACGCAAGATCCTGGGCGAGTGGGGTTACCAGGGCCTGAAGATCGACGGCCAGCACCTGAACGGTGTGGCGCCATGCCACAACCCGTTGCACAAGCACGCGCGGCCCGAGGAGTCGTTCGAGAAGCTGCAGGATTTCTGGAAGATGGTGTACGACACGGCGCGCGAGATCAATCCCAACGCCGTGGTCGAGCTTTGCCCGTGCGGCACCTCGTACGCCTTCCACAATTTCCCCTCCATGAACCAGGCGCCGGCCTCCGACCCGCTGTCGTCGTGGCAGGTGCGGCACAAGGGCAAGACGCTGAAGGCGCTGATGGGGCGCTCGGCGCCGTATGCGGGCGACCACGTGGAGCTGAGCGACGGCGGCGACGATTTCGCCTCGACGGTCGGCATCGGCGCCGTGCTGTCGACCAAGTTCACCTGGCCGGTCGATCCCAAGCCCAAAGACAGCTTCCTGCTGACGCCCGAGCGCGAGCTGAAGTGGCGCAAGTGGATCGGCATCTATCGCGACAAGATGCTGGCCAACGGCGTCTATCGCGGCGAGCTGTACGACATCGGTTTCGACAAGCCGGAAGGCCACGCGGTGGAGAAGGGCGGCAGGATGTATTTCGCCTTCTTCGCGCCGCGCTGGGACGGCCCGGTCGAGATCCGCGGCCTGGGCGCCGGACGCTGGCGCCTGCGCGATTACGTCGACGGCAAGGATATCGGCGTCGTGGAGGGCGGCCGCAACCGCCTGACGCTGCGCTTCGAACACGCACTGCTGCTGGAGGCGGTGCCGGTGTAAAGCCCCCGGCGCCGCCGGGTGAGTCGAAGGTGCTGTCTTTTCAATTGGAGAACTGCCTATGAACTATGTGAAAGCTTTCGCCACAGCCGCGTGTGTGTTTGCCGGCCTGCTGGCGTCCACGGCGCACGCCATCACCATTACCGTCAGCCCCGGCCAGTCGATCCAGGCCGCCGTCAATACCGCCGGCGCCGGCGACACCGTCCACGTGCTGGCCGGTACCTACAAGCAGAAGGTGCTCATTTCAGGCAAGTCCGGCACCGCCAGCGCACTCGTCACGCTCAAGGGCGATGCGGGCGCCATCATCAGCGGCAGCGGCCTGGCGCCGTCCGGCCGCGAGGGACTGATCACGATCAAGAATTCGAACTATGTGCGGGTCGAAGGCTTCGACGTGACGGGGCTGACGTCCAGCGGCAGCAATACGCCGGTCGGCATTCTGATCGAAGGCAATGGCTCCAACTTGCAGATCGTCAACAACAAGATCCACGCCATCAAGAACACCAGCACCTGCAAGGATCCGTGCTCGGTCGGCGCGCATGGCCTGGCGGTGTTTGGCACGAACGCCACCGGCGTCACCGACCTGCTGGTGCAGGGCAACGAGGTGTACCAGAACGTGTTGCAGGCCAGCGAGGCGCTGGTCATCAACGGCAACGTGGACCGTTTTGAAGTGCTGAGCAACAACGTGCACGACAATAACAATATCGGCTTCGACTTCATCGGCTACGAAGGCGAGTGCTCCGGTTGCGGCGAGAGCGACCGCGTGCGCAACGGCATGGTGCGCAACAACCGCGCGCAGAACAATTCCAGCACGACCAATCCGTGGTACGGCGGGGAAGGTTCGGCCGGCGGCTTTTATGTGGATGGCGGACGCAACATCATCTTCGACCGCAACATCTCCACCGGCAACGACATCGGCTTCGAATTCGCTAGCGAGCACAGCGGCAAAGCGACCGAGGACATCCTGATGACCAACAACTTTGTGTACGCCAACCGCGAGGCGGGGCTGTCGCTGGGCGGCTATTCGACGGGCGCCGGCCAGTCGCGCCGCATCAATGTGCACAACAACTCGTTTTACAAGAACAAGGGCTGGGGCAGCGAGGTGGTGTTCCAGTACAAGGTCATTGATTCGCGCTTCAGCAATAACATCTTCTCCGGCAAGGGCGCCACCGCCGAGAGCTACCAGGTCGAAGGGACCGGGCACACCGGCAATGTCTGGGGCATCAATCTGTGGTGGGGCACCAGCTCCAGCACCACCAGCCTGCCGGGCACGCGCGTGATCGCCGATCCGCGCTACGTCGCGCCGACGACCGGCGACCTGAAGCTGCTCAATACCTCGCCGGCCATCAATGTCGGCGCCACCGGCACCGCGCTGACGACCTGGAGCTCGCCGCTGTGGACCCGCTATTTCCCTTCCGGCTCGATTCCGCTCAACGGCACGCAGGATATCAACGGCGAAGCGCGGATCGAAGGCATCATCGACCTGGGGGCCGACGAATACGGCACCGCCGCCGCGGCTCAGTGAGGCATTCGGCCTGAGGGAGGGGATTAAGATACAATCTGCTGCGCCATAAACCAGCAGATTGAACCCTACATGCCATCACGCCGTCTTTCCCTTGTCGCTTTAACCATCTTCGCCGCTGCCGCCGTTGTCGGCTGCAAGACCAATCCGGTGATCGAAACGCCGGTGGCCCCGGCGGTTTCCGTGCCCGAGCCGCTGCCGCCGAAGAAGATCAAGATCGGCCTGGCGCTGGGCGGCGGGGCGGCGCGCGGCTTTGCCCACATCGGCGTCATCAAGGCGCTGGAGGCGCAGGGCATTTATCCGGACATCGTGGTCGGCACCAGCGCCGGCAGCGTGGTCGGCGCGCTGTACGCGGCCGGCAACACCGGCTTCCAGCTGCAGAAGATGGCGCTGGACATGGACGAGGCGGCGATCTCCGACTGGGCCGTGCCGCTGTTCGGCAAGAGCACCGGTGTGCTCAAGGGCGAGGCGCTGCAGGCCTATGTCAACAAGGCGGTCAACAACCAGCCGATGGAAAAACTCAAGATTCCGTTCGGCGCCGTGGCGTCGGACCTGAAGAACGGCCAGCCCATCCTGTTCCAGCGCGGGAACACGGGCATGGCGGTGCGGGCGTCGTCGTCGGTGCCCGGCGTGTTCCAGCCGGTGACGATCAACGGCCATTCCTATGTCGACGGCGGCCTGGTGGCGCCGGTGCCGGTGCGCTTTGCGCGCGACATGGGCGCGGATTTCGTCATCGCGGTCAACATCTCGACGCAGGCCGACGTGCAGGCCACCGTCAGCTCGCTGGACGTCATCATGCAGACCTTCAGCATCATGGGCCAGCGCATCAACCAGTACGAATTGAAGGACGCGGACGTGGTCATCGCGCCGAGCCTGGGCAAGATGGCGGGCAACGACTTCGCCGGCCGCAACCAGGCGATCCTGGCGGGCGAGCAGGCGGCGGCGCAGGTGATGGCGCAGATTAAGCAAAAACTGGAAGCCAAGCGCAAACCCTAGGTACAATATCGGCTCGAACAAAAAGGAAGACTCCATGCAAACCAAACCATACCTGTGCCTCGCCGACGTCAAGAAAATCGCCGCTGCTGCGGAAGCCGAGGCCGTCGCCAATAAATGGGCTGTCGTGATCGCCATCGTCGACGACGGCGGCCACCTGCTGTGGCTGCAACGCCAGGACGGCGCCGCGCCGCTGTCGTCGCACATCGCCCCGGCCAAGGCGCGCGTATCGGCGCTGGGCCGCCGCGAATCGAAGATCTACGAAGACATGATCAACAACGGCCGCGTATCGTTCCTGAGCGCGCCGGCGCCGCAGACCGACGGCATGCTCGAAGGCGGCGTGCCCATCATCGTTGACGGCCACATCATCGGCGCCGTGGGCGTGTCGGGCGTGAAATCGGCCGAAGATGCGCAAATCGCCAAAGCCGGCATCGCCGCGCTGAGCTAAGCTTTTCAAGCGCCGGCTCCGGTCCGGACAGTCGTACAGAATGCCGTTTGGCTCAACGCCAAGCGGCATTTTCTATTGGAGAATCGTCGCAGCATGCAAACGGCATGTCTATAATGTGATATCGCCAGCGATATCGCTGCGATGTTATGACCCCAAACCATTTAGCCAAAATAAGGCGAACTCTGCTGGAGATGCAGCGACCTCGGCTGTTTCCGCCGTTGAGTATTCCGCATCACTCGTCCGGACTGAAGATCGGTACGGCCAAAAGTATCGTTGAGGCCTTACTTAAAGACGTTGTTGCGTGGGAGATCTTTTTGCGGGAGAGCGAAGATGACTAAAACGGATGACAAAATTCGGGCGATTCTTGCTCGTCCTTATGTGCGGCGCTTATTGCCTGATCCCGAGTGCGGATACACCGTGACCGTTCATGAATTTCCTGGTTGTATAGCCGAGGGTGATACTGCAGAGGAAGCTTTGGCAAATTTCGATAGGGCTGCCGAGTCTTGGTTGGCGGTTTGTCTTGCAGAAGGCTACCCAGTTATTGAGCCTGTGGAAGCTTCAGAATATGTGGGAAGAATAGCGTTGCGCATTCCGCGTGGCTTGCATCGGGATGTTGCCGAGTTGGCACGATTGGATGAATGCGCCGTTGACCAATTGCTCGCGGTCGCAATTTCCGAATATGTGGGGCGCAGACAGGGATTGACCCCAGGGGAGGCGGCGAAGTTGCATGGATTGGTGGGCTCCCCCAAGGAAGATGCCGCCATTGTAAGTAAGTAAAACGCCATACCCAGCGGCGATTTTTTTGCCGGTATTTCGCCGACGGTCCATTGCCAAGTAGAGGAGATTTGGTTATAATTCAAAGGTTTAGCCAATCTCACCTCTACCGTAGCGACTACCACTCACTCCATCATCAATCTGACCTTCCACCCTGGCCTGCGACGGCGGGGGACACACGACGGTCGTCTGACGTGGCGCAGCTACGGTAACTTTATCAGGAGTTGCCCTTGCCGCCATTTTTTTCTGGCCCAGCCGTTCCAGCCATACTGGCCCTCGCTGACGGAACCATTTTCAAAGGTTTTTCGATCGGCGCCGCCGGCCATACGACCGGCGAAGTGGTCTTTAATACTTCCATGACCGGCTATCAGGAAATCCTGACCGATCCCTCCTACAGCCGCCAGATCGTCACCCTGACGTATCCGCATATCGGCAATACCGGCGTCAATCTCGAAGACGTCGAATCCACCAAAGTCCACGCAGCCGGTTTAATCATCCGTGACCTGCCGCTGATGGCGTCCAATTTCCGCTCCACCCAATCGCTGGCCGACTACCTGAAGGCCGAGAACATCGTCGCCATCGCCGGCATCGACACGCGCAAGCTGACCCGCATCCTGCGCGAGAAGGGCGCCCAGTCCGGCGCCATCCTGGTCGGCACGCAGGGCAACGAGCCGTCGGCGTCGCAGGCGCTGGACCTGGCCCGCTCCTTCCCCGGCCTGTCCGGCATGGATCTGGCCAAGGTGGTCACCGTCAAGTCGCAGTACGAATACACCGAAACCGAATGGACGCTGGGCGAAGGCTACGGCAAGCTCACCGACCCCAAGTTCCACGTCGTGGCCTACGACTTCGGCGTCAAGCGCAACATCCTGCGCATGCTGACCGCGCGCGGCTGCAAGGTGACCGTCGTTCCGGCGCAGACCAGCGCCGCCGACGTGCTGGCGCTGAACCCGGACGGCGTGTTCCTGTCGAACGGCCCAGGCGACCCTGAGCCATGCGACTACGCGATCGCCGCCGCCAAGGAATTCATGGCCAGGAAGCTGCCGCTGTTCGGCATCTGCCTCGGCCACCAGATCATGGGCCTGGCCTCGGGCGCGAAAACGCTGAAGATGAAGTTCGGCCACCACGGCGCCAACCACCCTGTGCAGGACCTGGACAGCAAGCAAGTGCTGATCACGTCCCAGAACCACGGCTTCGCCGTCGACCCGGACACGCTGCCGGCCAACTGCCGCGTAACCCACAAATCGCTGTTCGACGGCTCGCTGCAGGGCTTCGCCCGCACCGACACGCCGGCCTTCTGCTTCCAGGGCCACCCTGAAGCATCGCCCGGCCCGACTGACGTCGCTTACCTGTTTGACCGCTTCATCGGCATGATGGAAGCAACGGAGAAAAAATAAGATGCCTAAACGTACAGACATTAAAAGTATTCTGATTATTGGCGCTGGCCCGATCATCATCGGCCAGGCTTGCGAGTTCGATTATTCCGGCGCACAGGCCTGCAAGGCCCTGCGCGAAGAGGGCTACAAAGTCATCCTGGTCAACAGCAATCCGGCGACCATCATGACCGACCCGGAGATGGCCGACGTCACCTACATCGAGCCGATCACCTGGCAAGTCGTCGAGAAAATCATCGCCAAGGAAAAGCCGGACGCGATCCTGCCGACCATGGGCGGCCAGACCGCGCTGAACTGCGCGCTGGACCTGCATCGCCACGGCATCCTGGACAAGTACAAGGTCGAGCTGATCGGCGCGACGCCGGAAGCCATCGACAAGGCCGAGGACCGCTCCAAGTTCAAGGACGCGATGACCAAGATCGGCCTGGGTTCCGCGCGTTCCGGCGTGGCGCACTCGCTGGAAGAATCGTGGGCCGTGCAGCGCGAAGTGGGCTTCCCGACCATCATCCGTCCGTCGTTCACGATGGGCGGCAGCGGCGGCGGCATCGCCTACAACGAGGAAGAATTCGAAGCCATCTGCAAGCGCGGCCTGGAAGCCTCGCCGACCAACGAGCTGCTGATCGAAGAATCGCTGCTGGGCTGGAAAGAGTACGAGATGGAAGTGGTGCGCGACAAGGCGGACAACTGCATCATCATCTGCTCGATCGAAAACCTGGATCCGATGGGGGTGCACACCGGCGACTCGATCACCGTGGCGCCGGCGCAAACGCTGACCGACAAGGAATACCAGATCATGCGCAACGCCTCGCTGGCGGTGCTGCGCGAGATCGGCGTCGACACCGGCGGCTCCAACGTGCAGTTCTCGATCAACCCGGCCGACGGCCGCATGATCGTCATTGAAATGAACCCGCGCGTATCGCGTTCGTCGGCACTGGCTTCCAAGGCCACCGGCTTCCCGATCGCCAAGGTCGCGGCCAAGCTGGCTGTCGGCTTCACGCTGGACGAGCTGCGCAACGAGATCACCGGCGGCGCGACCCCGGCCTCGTTCGAACCGTCGATCGACTACGTCGTGACCAAGATCCCGCGCTTCACGTTCGAGAAATTCCCGACCGCCGACCACCACCTGACCACGCAAATGAAATCGGTCGGCGAAGTGATGGCGATCGGCCGCACCTTCCAGGAATCGTTCCAGAAAGCGCTGCGCGGCCTGGAAGTCGGCGTGGACGGCCTGAACGAAAAAACCAAGGACCGCGAGAAGATCGAAGAGGAACTGGGCGAGCCTGGTCCCGAGCGTATCTGGTACGTGGGCGACGCGTTCGCCCAGGGCTTCACGCTGGAAGAGGTACACCAGCTGACCAAGATCGATCCATGGTTCCTGATCCAGATTAAAGAGATCGTCGACCTGGAACTGTGGATGGACACGCAGAAGCTGGAGCAGATCGACCGCACCACGCTGTACAAGCTGAAGCAAAAAGGCTTCTCCGACCGCCGCCTGGCGTTCCTGCTGCAGACCGATGCCAAGGCCGTGCGCGCCAAGCGCCATGAGCTCAACATCCGTCCGGTGTACAAGCGCGTCGATACCTGCGCTGCGGAGTTCTCGACCAACACGGCCTATATGTACTCGACCTACGACGAGGAATGCGAGTCCAATCCGACCGACAAGAAGAAGATCATGGTGCTGGGCGGTGGCCCGAACCGTATCGGCCAGGGCATCGAATTCGACTACTGCTGCGTGCACGCCGCGCTGGCGATGCGCGAGGACGGCTACGAGACCATCATGGTCAACTGCAATCCGGAGACCGTGTCGACCGACTACGATACCTCGGACCGCCTGTACTTCGAATCGCTGACCCTGGAAGACGTGCTGGAAATCGTCGAGCTGGAAAAACCGGTCGGCGTAATCGTGCAGTACGGCGGCCAGACCCCGTTGAAGCTGGCGCTGGACCTGGAAGCGAACGGCGTGCCTATCGTCGGCACCTCGCCGGACATGATCGACGCCGCCGAAGACCGCGAGCGTTTCCAGCAGCTGCTGCACAAGCTGAACCTGCGCCAGCCGCCTAACCGCACCGCGCGCACCGAAGCCGACGCCCTGGCGCTGGCACAGGAAATCGGCTACCCGCTGGTGGTGCGTCCTTCGTACGTGCTGGGCGGCCGCGCGATGGAAATCGTCCACGAGCAGCGCGACCTCGAGCGCTACATGCGCGAAGCGGTCAAGGTGTCGCACGATTCGCCGGTGCTGCTGGACCGCTTCCTGAACGACGCCATCGAGTGCGACGTCGATTGCATCTCCGACGGCGAAACCACCTTCATCGGCGGCGTGATGGAACACATCGAGCAAGCCGGCGTGCACTCGGGCGATTCGGCCTGCTCGCTGCCCCCTTACTCGCTGTCGCAGGAGACCATCGATGAACTGAAGCGCCAGACCGCGCTGATGGCCAAGGGCCTGAACGTGGTCGGCCTGATGAACGTGCAGTTCGCGATCCAGAAGCAGGAACGCGACGGCGAAATGCGCGACGTGGTCTACGTGCTGGAAGTGAACCCGCGCGCATCGCGCACCGTGCCGTTCGTGTCGAAGGCCACCGGCCTGCAGCTGGCGAAGATCGCCGCGCGCTGCATGGTGGGCCAGACGCTGGCGCAGCAGGGCATCACCCAGGAAGTCGTGCCGCCTTACTTCAGCGTCAAGGAAGCCGTGTTCCCGTTCGTGAAGTTCCCGGGCGTCGACACCATCCTCGGACCGGAGATGAAATCGACCGGTGAAGTCATGGGCGTCGGCAAGACCTTCGGCGAAGCCTTCGTCAAGTCGCAGATGGGCGCCGGCATCAAGCTGCCGAAATCGGGCAAGGTGTTCCTGTCGGTGAAATCGTCGGACAAGCCGCGCGCGGTGCAGGTGGCGCGCGACCTGGTGGACATCGGCTTCACGCTGGTGGCCACCAAGGGCACCGCCGCCGTCATCGCCGCCGCCGGCATCCCGGTCACGCCGGTGAACAAGGTGGTCGAGGGACGTCCGCACGTGGTCGACATGATCAAGAACCACGAGATTGTCCTGGTCATCAACACGGTCGAGGAAAAGCGCAGCGCCATCACGGACTCGCGCGCCATCCGCACCTCGTCGCTCGCATCGCGCGTGACGACGTACACCACCATCGCCGGCGCCGAAGCGGCGGTCGAAGGCATTCGTCACCTCGACGAATTGCAAGTGTACGATTTACAAGGGCTGCATAAAACCTTACACTAAGGCCTAAGTAGTACCTATTAACCACAGAGCTCGCGCTGCAGGTTGGCGTGGCCTCTGTGGTTTTCCATTGTAAAAACAGAGTAAATAAACAACATGACTTCAGTTCCACTTACCAAGTTCGGCGCAGAGCTCCTGAAAGACGAGCTGCACCAGTTGAAGACCAAAGAACGCCGTATCGTGATCGACGCGATTGCCGAAGCACGCTCGCATGGCGACCTGTCGGAAAACGCCGAGTACGATGCCGCCAAGGAGCGCCAGGCGTTCGTCGAAGGCCGCATCGCGGAACTGGAAGGTAAGCTGAGCGCCGCACAGATCATCGACCCGACCACGCTGGACGCCGATGGCCGCGTGGTGTTCGCGTCGACGGTGGACCTGGAAGACCTGGAGTCGGGCGCGAAAGTGACCTACCAGATCGTCGGCCTGGACGAAGCGGACCTGAAACTGAGCAAGGTATCGGTGACGTCGCCGATCGCCCGCGCGCTGATCGGCAAATCGGCCGGCGACGTGGTGGAAGTGCAGGCCCCGAGCGGCCCGCGCGAATACGAAATCCTGGAAGTGCGTTACATCTGATGTTACTCGCGCGCACCCGTTTGCTGGTCGCGACGCTGTGGGCCGGCAGTTTGTGGGCGGTCGGCTACCTGGCCGCGCCGACGCTGTTCGCCACGCTGAGCGACCGCGTGCTGGCCGGCACCATCGCCGCCAGCTTGTTCAAGAATGAGGCGTGGCTGTCGATCGCCTGCGCGCTGGTCATGCTGGTGCTGCTGTGGATCAGCAAGGGCGCCGAGACTGGCGGCATTTTCGCCGGTTCCGCCGCCAACTCGGCCGCCAAGACGCGGCGCAACCTGCTGATTGTCGTGTTTGCAATGTTGCTGTGTACGCTGGTGTCGCATTTCGGCCTGCAGCCGATGATGGCGGCCTTGCGTGCCGCGGCAGGGCCGGGCGGTGTGATGGAAGACGCTGCCAGGAATGAATTCGGCATGTTGCACGGCATTTCCAGCAGCATCTACCTGGTGCAGAGCTTGCTGGCCGCGTGGCTGGTGGTGAAACAGTAAAACACTTTCGTCCTTTCCCGGGCGGGAAAGGACGATGCACGAGGCTTATTTCGAGCCCAGTGCGCTCTTCTTGGTCGACTTCTGCTGTGGCTTGGCGCGTTTGATATTGCCGCCTTGGGTCACGCGTTCATTCCCCTTGAGCAGTACCTTGGTCACCGACGGACGCTTGGTGCCGCTTGGGCTGGGCTTGACGATGGTGACTTCGCGCAGGCCCTTGCCGGAGGTCGAGCGGGCTTTTTCCGTTTCCACCTTCGGACGGTACAGCACCAGCAGCTTGCCGATGTGTTGCACCGGTGCCGCGTCGAGCTGCTCGCAGATGGTGTCGTACATGGCGGCGCGGGCTTCGCGGTCGTCGCCGAACACGCGGACCTTGATCAGGCCGTGCGAATCCAGGCCCAGCGAAATTTCCTTGAGGACGTTGGCTGTCAGGCCCGCCTCGCCGATCAGGACGATAGGCTTGAGACCATGCGCTTCGGCGCGCAGAGCGCTGCGCTCAACAGGTGTAAGTTTTTGCATAATATATTTTTAGTGGTTCCCTTAAAGGCAGTATTCTACGCGAATGAAGAAGAAGAAATTAAACAAAAACTGGTTGCACGACCACATTAACGACCCTTACGTGAAATTGGCGCAAAAAGAGGGCTACCGCGCCCGCGCCGCTTTCAAGCTCAAGGAGATCGATGAGGACGAGAGCCTGATCAAGCCCGGCCAGGTCATCGTCGACCTCGGCTGCACGCCTGGCAGCTGGGGCCAGTACGCGCGCCGCAAGCTGGCCGGCAAGGAGGGCGGGGGCATCAACGGCACGCTGATCGGCCTCGACATGCTGCCGATGGAGCCGATCGCCGATTTCCACTTCATCCAGGGCGATTTCCGCGAGCCCGACGTGCTGCAGCTGCTGGAAGACCATGTCAAGGGCCAGAAAGTTGATCTTGTGCTATCGGATATGGCGCCCAACCTGTCCGGCATCGCCAGCGCCGACGCCGCGCGCATGGAGCATCTGATCGATTTGGCAATTGAATTCTCCCAGGCGCATTTGAAACCCGGCGGCGCGCTGCTGGTGAAATGTTTTAAAGACATGGGTTTCAATGACATCGTGCTCAAATTCCGCCGCGAATTCAAAACCGTGATCCAGAAAAAACCCAAAGCCAGCCGCGATAAATCGTCCGAGATTTTCCTGCTGGGACGCGGACTGAAGAATCCGACCGACGGCATGGTCTCGGCCGAAGTGCCCGATTCCGACGAATTCGCCCCTGAACGCCCTTGATATTTGGGGCTTGGGCCGCACATCGACACAGTGAAGATCAGTTTTGACTTGATCGCACCGGTATTTTGGTCAAATAATGTGTTTTTACGCGGGATTTTCAGCCGCACGCACAAGTGGGCTTCTGGCACCGCCTGCTTATTGCGAGTAAAATCGGGTTTCTAAGCTATAGGTTATAGATGCGCCCTGCATCCAAGGAGTTTTCGTGAATAACATGTTTTCCAAATCAGCCATTTGGGTAGTTGTGGTACTGCTGCTGCTCATGCTGTACAAGCAGTTTGATAGTCACAGCGTAGCCGGTGGCGCCAAAACGATCGCTTATTCCGATCTGCTGGATGATGTGAAAGCCAAGCGCATCAAGGATGTCGTGATTGAAGGCGCCAACATCACCGCCACCCGCAGCGACGACACCAAGGTGCGCTCGACCGCCACCATGCTCGATCGCGGCCTGGTCGGCGACCTGCGCGACAGCGGCATCCATTTCGACATCAAACCGCCCGAGGAGCCATCGTTCCTGCAGCAGGTCTTCGTGTCGTGGTTCCCGATGCTGCTGCTGATCGGCGTGTGGATCTTCTTCATGCGCCAGATGCAGGGCGGCGGCAAGGGCGGCGCGTTCTCCTTCGGCAAGTCGAAGGCGCGCATGATGGATGAAACCAACAACACCGTCACCTTCGCCGACGTCGCCGGTTGCGACGAGGCCAAGGAAGAAGTCAACGAAATCGTCGACTTCCTCAAAGACCCGAGCAAATTCCAGAAACTGGGCGGCCGCATTCCACGCGGCGTGCTGATGGTCGGTCCTCCGGGCACCGGTAAAACCCTGCTGGCCCGCGCCATCGCCGGCGAAGCCAAGGTGCCGTTCTTCTCGATCTCCGGTTCGGACTTCGTTGAAATGTTCGTCGGCGTGGGCGCGTCCCGCGTGCGCGACATGTTCGAGAACGCCAAGAAGCATTCGCCTTGCATCATCTTCATCGACGAGATCGACGCTGTCGGCCGCCATCGTGGCGCCGGCATGGGCGGCGGCAACGACGAACGCGAACAGACGCTGAACCAGCTGCTGGTGGAAATGGACGGCTTCGAAGCATCGTCCGGCGTCATCGTGGTGGCAGCGACCAACCGCGCCGACGTGCTGGACAAGGCGCTGCTGCGTCCGGGCCGTTTCGACCGCCAGGTGTCGGTGGGCCTGCCGGACATCCGCGGCCGCGAACAGATCCTCAACGTGCACATGCGCAAAGTGCCTATCGGTACCGATGTCAAGGCCGACATCCTGGCCCGCGGCACCCCTGGCTTCTCCGGCGCCGACCTGGCCAACCTGGTCAACGAGGCGGCCCTGTTTGCGGCACGCCGCAGCAAGCGCCTGGTGGACATGGCCGACTTTGAAGATGCGAAAGACAAGATCTTCATGGGCCCCGAGCGCAAGTCGATGGTCATCCGCGAGGAAGAGCGCCGCAACACCGCGTATCACGAGTCCGGCCACGCCGTGGTCGCCAAGCTGCTGCCGAAGGCCGATCCGGTCCACAAAGTGACCATCATGCCGCGCGGCTGGGCACTGGGCCTGACCTGGCAGCTGCCTGAGCACGACAATATCTCCGGCTACAAGGACAAGATGCTGGAAGAAATTTCCATCCTGTTCGGCGGCCGCATCGCCGAAGAGATCTTCGTCGGCCAGATGTCGACCGGCGCCTCGAACGACTTCTCGCGCGCCACCAAGCTGGCCCGCTCGATGGTGACCCGCTTCGGCATGTCCGACAGCATGGGCGTGATGGTCTACGAAGACAGCCAGAACGACGGCTTCTTCGGCGGCGCCTCGAAGACGATTTCCGAAGCGACCCAGCAGATGGTCGATGCCGAGATCCGCGCCATCCTCGACACGCAATATCAGCTGGCGCGCAAGCTGCTGGAAGAGAACCGCGACAAGGTCGAAGTGATGACCAAGGCGCTGCTGGAATGGGAAACCATCGACGCGGACCAGATCAACGACATCATGGCCGGCCTGGAGCCGCGCGCACCGAAGCCGGGCGTGACGATCCGCAAGCAGCCTCCCGGCGACGGCGGCTCGGGCGTATCGCCTAACGTGACCGCGCCGGCCTAAACGGCCGTTACAGCATCAACTCAAAAGGGTGAGGAGTGATCCTCGCCCTTTTTCATTCCAGTTTCATATGCGATCTACACTGCAGTTTGGCCGATTCAACTACCCGTGGCGTGGCGAGGGCGTCCGTCCCCGCGTGATGGGCATCCTCAACGTCACCCCCGATTCGTTTTCCGACGGCGGCAATTACCAGTCGCTGGAATTCGCCATTTCCCATGCCGAGCAGATGATACTGGACGGCGTCGACATCATCGACGTCGGCGGCGAATCCAGCCGCCCCGGCGCGCCGCCGCTGCCGCTGGAGCAGGAGCTGCAGCGCGTGATGCCGGTGCTATACGCGCTGCGCGACCAGGGGCCGGCGATCTCGGTCGACACCTACAAGCCGCAGCTGATGCGCGAAGCGGTCATCGCCGGCGTCGACATGATCAACGATATCAACGGTTTCCGCGCGCCGGGCGCCATCGAGGCCGTGCTCGACAGCGATTGCGGCCTGTGCATCATGCACATGCAAAGCCAGCCGCAGACCATGCAGCTGGCGCCGTCGTACACCGACGTGGTGGCCGAGGTGATCGCCTTCCTGCGCGAGCGCATCGACGCGATGACCGCCGCCGGTATTGATCCGCGTCGAATCTGCATTGATCCCGGCTTTGGCTTTGGCAAGACGGTGGAGCATAATTACGCCTTGTTGAAAGCCACCGGACGCTTGATCGCCGAGCTGGACATGCCGCTGCTGGCGGGCCTGTCGCGCAA
This sequence comes from Duganella sp. Dugasp56, assembly GCF_047304105.1. Classification (NCBI taxonomy): domain Bacteria; kingdom Pseudomonadati; phylum Pseudomonadota; class Betaproteobacteria; order Burkholderiales; family Oxalobacteraceae; genus Duganella; species Duganella sp. Dugasp56. Next base: position 55,603 of record NZ_JBGLYQ010000012.1, on the reverse strand, counting down.
GTCGATGATAGGCGCGGTGGTCGACAAGCCGGTGGAGCGGCGCATGGCCGGCAGCGTCGGCGGCGCGCTGGCGGCGGTGGCGCAGGGCGCCGTCATCGTCCGCGTGCACGACGTGGCCGAGACGGTCGACGCGCTCAAGGTATGGCAGGCGGCACACTAAAACCAATAACGATAAAGAGAACACACAATGTCACGTAAATATTTTGGCACCGATGGTATCCGCGGCCTGGTGGGCGAGTCGCCGATCACGCCTGACTTCGTCATGCGCCTGGGCTATGCGGCAGGCAAGGTCCTGGCCGGCACCCGCAGCGGCGGCGCCCGCCCGACCGTATTGATCGGCAAGGACACGCGCATCTCCGGCTACATGCTGGAGGCGGCGCTGGAGGCGGGCTTCTCCGCCGCCGGCGTCGACGTCATGCTGGCCGGCCCGATGCCGACGCCCGCCATCGCCTACCTGACGCGCGCGCTGCGCCTGTCGGCCGGCGTGGTGATCTCGGCGTCGCACAACCCGTTCCAGGACAACGGCATCAAGTTCTTTTCCGACCAGGGCACCAAGCTGCCCGATTCGGTCGAGCTCGATATCGAGGCGGCGCTGGATCTGCCGATGGCCTGCGTGCCGTCGGAAAAGCTGGGCCGCGCCAAGCGCCTGGACGATGCCCAGGGCCGCTACATCGAATTCTGCAAGAGCACCTTCCCCAACGAGCTGGACCTGCGCGGCCTGAAGCTGGTGGTCGACTGCGCCCACGGCGCCGCCTACAACATCGCGCCGCACGTGTTCCATGAGCTGGGCGCCGAAGTGATCGCCATCGGCAACAAGCCGGACGGCTTCAACATCAACCTGGGCCACGGCGCCACCGCGCCGGACGCGATGGCGCTGGCGGTGCGCGCGCACGGCGCCGATCTCGGCATCGCGCTGGACGGCGACGCCGACCGCCTGATCATGTGCGACGCCAATGGCCGCCTGTACAACGGCGACGAGCTGCTGTACCTGATGGTGATGGACCGCATGGCGACCGGCCCGGTGGCCGGCGCCGTCGGCACCTTGATGACCAATATGGCGGTCGAGGTGGCGCTGAAGGAGAAGGGCATCGGCTTCGCCCGGGCCAAGGTCGGCGACCGCTACGTGCTGGAAGTGATGAAGGACAAGGGCTGGATCCTGGGCGGCGAAGGCTCGGGCCACCTGCTGGCGCTGGACAAGCACACCACCGGCGACGGCATCATCTCGGCGCTGCAGGTGCTGTCGGCGCTCAAGCGCAGCGGCCGTTCGCTGGAGCAGTGCGCCGGCGAACTGGTGATCTTCCCGCAAACGCTGATCAACGTGCGCGTCGCGCCCGGTTTCGACTGGACCAAGAACGCCGCCATGGTGGCGGAAAAGGAGCAGGTCGAGCGCGAGCTGGGCGACAGCGGCCGGGTGCTGATACGCGCCTCCGGCACGGAACCGCTGATACGCGTGATGGTCGAAGCCCGTAACGCCCAAGATGCGCAGTCGATGGCGCGCCGCATCGCCGACAAGGTGGAAAACCAGCTGGCCGCTTAAAATTTCAGCAGTGAAATAATCGGCTGGCGTTTCATTGACGCGGGAAGCGCCAGGCGTTAGAATACTGTCTTCGGAGTGTGGCGCAGCCCGGTAGCGCACCTGGTTTGGGACCAGGGGGTCCAAGGTTCGAATCCTTGTACTCCGACCAAGAACTTTTAAAACGGGCTGTCTTCAGGACAGCCCGTTTTTCATTTCCGCGACGTATTCTCGTCGCGAACATCTCTGCCCATAGCTCAGTTGGATAGAGCATCAGCCTTCTAAGCTGAGGGTCGCAGGTTCGATTCCTGCTGGGCAGGCCACTCTTCGTATCAGGCTAGTCGATACTAGCAATTAACGCAACAATCTCAGATTTCAACTTGATAGCGATTGTGTTTATTTTCATTCAACATCAGGATGAGGAAAAATCGAGCACATATTTTTTGGCGGCGTACTGATCTTCATCAAGTAAAAAAACCGTATAGAGCAAAGCGAATGTAACTATCATCGATGACTTTTGGAGAACACAATCATGTGGTTCGAACTTTACGAAGATAGTTGCTCAACAACAAAAGAGCCATGGCGATGGAGATTGCGGGATGGCGGTGGCGCCGTCGTTGCCCTTTCAACGGAGGGATATTGTACTGAAGATGAGTGCCGCCAAGCTGTGCAAGACCTTAAGATGATTTCACCCAAGACCCCGATACAGACTCGCCGCCGGGGACGGAGGTCAGGGCATGCGACGACAATAGGAAAGTGATGAATATATGACTGGATTGACATTGCCAAGTTGGGCAACGGCAGAAGAAACTTCTTTATGGCTCAGCGATAAAACCGGAATGCCATGGAATCTGGCAGGTTTGCTTGAGCGTGGTTTAACGCCCCACGTCTGGCTGGACTATTCGGAAGAGTATGCGGATCTGTTTGCCGAGGGAATTAAGCGTTATCCCGCGCCGATATTCTTCGTCGAAGACATTAAAAGATTATCCGAAGGCAATCCCGATGTGCTGATACGCATGACACGGGACTCCGATAGAATATCTTTTAAACTGAAGCCGCCAGGCATCACCATGCCGCTTGATGCGATCAGGTTCTTTCAACTGGACGTGGTTCGGATGGCGGAAGAGATTCTAAATCCACCGGTTGAAGCGGCTCCACCGGCAAGGGAAATTCCAAAGGGAATGAGCAAGGAAGAAGTTATCTATGTATTCGGCGGCATGGTAAAAACGGATCTGGGAAAATCGCTGGCTGACGCCATCGGTATATTCGGCGACGATGGCGCCCGGGTGAGAAAGAATTCACGCGCTGGTAAAAATAGTTATCTGTGGAATCCCGTGACGCTGGCGCTGGGTTTGAATGACGTCTACCGCGTGCCGATGCCGCGTTTGAAGAAGGCGTTCGCTGTCCAGGCCGAACTGGCGCCCTGGAAAGATGCGTGGATCGAGTCTTTGCGCTTGCTGGGAGAGTGAAAGTATGCCAAAAATTGGCTTGTATGCGCCGTTTTCTGGCGCGTGTCCGAGGAGACACTGAATGACGATAGACACCCTGCATTTCACACCGTGGCCCGCCCTGGCCGGTGGAATATTGATCGGCCTGGCGGCGGCGTTATTTATCCTGTTGAATGGCCGCATCGCCGGCATTAGCGGAATTATTGGCGGCCTGCTGCGTCCGAATAAAGGCGATATCGGCTGGCGCTTCGCGTTTATTGCCGGCCTGATACTCGCGCCTGTCATCTACGGCATATTTTATGAATTGCCCGCGGTTCAAGTCGATGCCGGCACCGCCATATTGATTGCGGCCGGCTTGCTGGTGGGCGTTGGTACCCGCTATGGATCGGGATGCACGAGTGGCCACGGCGTTTGCGGAATATCCCGCTTATCGCCCCGATCGATGGCCGCCACGATGATATTCATGGCCGTCGGTTTTGTTACTGTCTTCCTTTTGAGGCATCTGTCATGATTATTTCGTTCGCGTGCGGCTTGATTTTTGGCCTGGGATTGATTATTTCCGGCATGGCCAACCCGGCCAAGGTATTGGGCTTCCTTGATTTGGCCGGGAAATGGGATCCTTCGCTGGCATTTGTGATGGCAGGGGCGATATTGATCGGTTTCTTTGCGTTTCTTTACGCCGGCCGCCGCCAAACCACTTTGCTGGGTATGGAGTTGAAATTACCCACGTCAAAAAATATCGACCGCCGATTAATAATCGGATCGATATTATTCGGTGCGGGTTGGGGATTGGCGGGATTTTGTCCCGGCCCAGCGCTGGTGGGCCTGGGCATGGGCTTGCCCAAGGCGGTTTTATTTGTTTTGGCGATGCTGACCGGCATGGGATTGTTCGAGCTGCTCGAACGCCGGCGCGGTGGATAAGTTCTCGCTGCGACAAATTTGCGCAGCGAGACTTTTCTTATAGAAAACAACTACTTGGCATGGCCCGGTACGGCTTGTTAACAAGCTTATCCACAGAATTTGTTAACAACCCGGCGCTTACTTGCCCAGCACCTGAACTTCGATGCCTGAATACATCGCCGGCGCGTGATAAACCCGCTGGGTGGCCTTCTGGAAGTCCTCCGCCTTGGCTTTCGGAATATCGACGAAGGTTTGCGGGTTCAAGTCCACCAGCGGGAACCAGGAACTCTGGATCTGCACCATGATGCGGTGGCCGCGCCGGAAAGTGTGGTTGACGTCGCTCATGCTGTAATTGACGGCTTCCACCTTGCCGGGCGTGAACGGTTCCGGCTTTTCAAAACTGTTGCGGAATTTGCCACGCAGCGGATCGCCGCGCACCAGTTGCTGGTAGCCGGCCATGGTCAGCGTCGGTTTCGGCACGTCCGGGCCGCGCTCCTCGTCGCCGCCGGCGCTTGGATATTCTGGCGGATAGACGTCGATCAGCTTGACCACCCAGTCCGCATCGGTGCCGGTGGTGGACACGAACAGGCGCGGCTTGACCGGACCGCTCAGCGTCACATCCTCTTCCAACACCTCGCTGCGGTAGGTCAGCACGTCCGGACGGCTGGCGGCGAAGCGCTGGTCGCCGACCATGTATTCCTTCGGCGCGCCCTGCGCCGGGTAGGCGGTGAACGGCACCGGCTTGTGCGGATCGGCCACATATTCATCGAACGCCGCGCCGGCCGCCGGCTGTTTCCAGCTCAGCGTGCCGTTCGGTCCCAGGAACAGCGTGCGCGCGGCCGCCTGTTTCGGCGGCCAGGCGGCGTAGTTGCGCCAGACATTGCTGCCGGTCTCAAACGCATAGACTTCGGATACGTTCTTGTTGGCCACACCCTTCAAATGCTGCTCGAAGAAGGGGAACTGGATATTGCTGCGGAACTGCTGGCCGGTCTTGGCATCGAACTTGACGTAGCCCAGGCTGGCGCCGTCCGCGCGTCCCCAGGCGCCGTGCGACCACGGGCCCATCACCAGCCCGCTGTAGATGCCGGGATTGTTGCGCTTGATGGTGTTGTAGGTGGTCAGCGGGCCTTGCAGGTCCTCGGCGTCGTACCATCCTCCCACGGTTAGCACGGCGGCCTTGATGTTCTTCAGGTGCGGCGCGACGTTGCGGGTTTTCCAGAAATCGTCATAGCTGCTGTGCTCGATGGTCGGCATCAGCAGCGCGCGCTGTTTCGGCGTCAGCGTGCCGGTGATGTTGGACAAGGTCAGGTGCGACAGGAAGAATTCGTAGCCGTCGGCCGTGCCGTAGTCGAAATGGTCCCAGGACTTCGGGAGCGGCGTCGGATTTTCCGCTTCGACGAAGGCCGAGTAGAAATCGAAATTGGCCGCCAGCATGAAGGCGCCGCCGTGATACGAGTCGTCGTTCATGTACAGGTCGGTCACCGGCGCCTGCGGCGACGCGGCCTTGATCGCCGGATGCGAATCGATGATGCTGGCCGAGGTGTAGAAGCCCGGATACGAGGTGCCGAGTATGCCGACCTTGCCGTTGTTGTTGGCGACGTTTTTCAGCAGCCACTCGACGGTGTCGTGCATGTCTTCGCTCTCGTTGCCTTCGCCCTTGGCGCGCGCGGCGTTGACGTGCGGCGTCATTTCCTGCCACTTGCCTTCGGACATATAGCGTCCGCGCACATCCTGCTTGACGAAGATGTAGCCGCTGTCCTCAAACTCCTGCGACGGGCCGATGTGTTCCGGATAAAAATCCACGCCGTAATGCAGCTCGCCGCCGCTGTTCACGCCGGCGCTGTAGGGCGTGCGCTGGACCAGGAAGGGATAGGTCTTGCTGGCGTCCTTGGGCACATAGACGGCGGTGAACAGCCGCACGCCGTCGCGCATCGGGATGCGGAATTCGTATTTGGTGTAGTGCTCGCGCAGGGAGTATTTGGGCGCGGTATCGGCTGCGCCGGCGTGAACGGATAGTCCACCCAGCATCAAGGCCAAGGTTATGGCGGTAAGACGCAGTTTCATAGGTTCCTTTTTTTGTTGAAAAGCAAACCCGTAAAGTGTAATCGCAGTGGATAACTTTCGCTGCGACAAATTTGCGCATCCGAACTTTATCCATAGAAAACAGCAGCTTGGAAGATGGGGGGAGCCGTTGTTAACAGCCTTATCCACAGATTCTGTTAACAAGTATGGGGCAAAGGATTGTTGCAAAATTTTACAATTTTCTCTTTGTGTTAGCAAACGTACAGTTGTGCTCGCAACATCTTTATATGCTTCGCATTACCGGATGGGGACATTCGGACAACTTTGCTCAACTCGCTACTCCTATCGGATACCAAATGAAAATCAAAAATATGTTGCTCGCCTCCATGATCGCCGGCGCCAGCCTGTTCGGCACCTCGGCCTTCGCTGCCGATATCGGCAAAACCTCCGTCGTTACGCTGGACGACGATGGCCTGGGCGGTTTCGCCGCTACGCTGGGTGCGACGTTCAATAGCGCGGCCATGGGCAAGACCTTCAGCGATTTCTACACCTTCACGCTGTCCGACTCGTACGACTCGTCGGCCTCGCTGACCTCGACCTACCTGAACAAGACGACGTTGAAAGACCTGTTGATCACCGGTTTCAGCCTGGTCAAATACGATGCTTCGAACGCCGTCGTTCAAACCTATATGGGCACCAATACCACGGCCAGCGGCAGCCATGTCGACAAGTGGGAACTGAATGGTTTGCCACTGAGCGCCGGAAAGTATGCGATTGAGATCGACGGCAAGGTGCTGGGCAATGCCGGCGGCAGCTATGCTTCCGACCTGAACGTGTCGATCGCGGCCGTTCCAGAGCCAGAAACCTACGGCATGATGGTCGTCGGCCTGGGTCTGCTGGGTGTGGTTGCGCGTCGCCGCAAGCAAGCCTAAGTTCGGCAACAAGTAAGAAACGCGCCTGAGACTACGACTCAGGCGCGTTTTTGCGTTGACAGCATCGGCTTTGGCGCAGGGCCGATTGCGGCTAGTTGCATGACGCTATCGAGCGCGGAGCGCCGCGCAAACGGCCTACAATGCGGACATGAAGACCCTGCGCAAAGTGTTGTTGGCGTCGGCGTTGTGCCTGCTTTGGGGCGGACACGCCAGCGCCGATACGCCGCAAAAGCAGGCTCATGCAGAAAAGGCGGCGCAAGGCCACCGTATCGACCGCTCAGGTAAAACCCGCAAGGGCAAGGCTTCCTTCTATGGCCGCCGTTTCCACGGCAAGAAAATGGCGAACGGCGAAATCATGAAGCCCGACAGCAATGCAGCCGCCAGCAAGACGCTGCCGGTGGGCACGGTTGCCAAGGTCACCAATCTGGAGAACAACAAGAGCGAGGTGGTGGTGGTCAAGGACCGGGGACCGTATGTCGATGGCCGCATCATCGATGTCACGCCCAAGACCGCCGACAAGCTGGATATGAAGGAAGAGGGCGTGGCACCGGTGGCGGTGACGCCGCTCAAGCTGCCGCCCAAGCCGGAGGCCGAATCGGCGCCGCCGGACAAGGCCAAATAGTTGCTCCGTCAGGCTGGCGCCAGACTGTCGATCAGCGCGCGGCAGGCGGCCGACATGCGCCGGTGCGGCGCGTAGATCAGCGAGAACGGCTTGCTGCGGTCGCACAGCGCCGGCAGCACTTCCACCAGTTGTCCGTTGCGCAGTCGTTCCTCCACCACGAAGCGGTAGGTCTGGCAGATGCCCAGCCCCTGCTGCGCCATCGACACCACGCCCAGCACGTCGTCGGCCACCCGCATGCGCGGCGGCGCCAGCCAGTCGACGTCGCGGCCGTCGACGCGCAGCAGCCACGGCGCCTGTCTGCCGGTGCTGGGCAAGGTGAAGGGCAGGCAGGCGTGCGCGGCCAGTTGCTCCAGGTCCTGCGGCGTGCCCGCTCGCTGCAGGTAGCCCGGCGCGGCGACCAGGCAGACCGGCGATTCGTCGAGGCGCCTGGCGACCAGCCCGCTGTCGGCCAGCTCGCCCAGGCGTATCGCCATGTCATAGCCTTCGTCGACCAGATCGACGTTGCGGTTCGTGATGCTCAGTTCGATGACGACCTTGGGATGCTGCTCCATGAACGGCCGCAGCAGTTGCGGCAGCCGGTAATGGCCGTAGCTGGTCGGCGCGCTGATGCGTATCGTGCCGGACAACTCGCCGCCCCGGCCCTGGATCGCCCGCTCCGCGTCGGCGATCAGGCCGAAGGCGCTGCGGGCTTGCTCCAGGTAAAGCGTGCCGGCCTCGGTGACGCTCAGGCGGCGCGTGGTACGGCGCAGCAGTTGCACGCCGAGCCGGCTTTCCAGCCTGGCCACGGCGCGGCTCAGCACCGACGGCGTGGTGCCGAGCGCCACCGCGGCGGCGCTGATCGTGCCCTTGTCGACGATGGTGACGAAAGCTTCCACATCCGCCATGTGATCGAATTGCCTGGCCATTCCAGCCTTTCAAGAACAAATGATTTGATTTTCAGATTATTTACACACTCTACAGTCATCAATAAAGTAGCGCTACTGCAAAACACTACTCTGGAGCGCAATATGAACCACACCATCCTCAAAACCGCCGCCGGTGCCGTACTGGGCCTGGCCGCGTTGACCGCCAATGCCGCCAACGTGCTGGTGGTACTGTCTGACGCCGCGCAACTGGAGTTGCGTGACAATCGCAGCTTCAACACCGGCTTCTATGCCAACGAGTTGATGCAGCCGGTTAAAAAGCTGCTGGACGCCGGCCATGTCGTCACCTTCGCCACCCCGCTGGGCAAGGCGCCGACACTGGATCGCCTGTCGGTCGACAAGGCCTATTTCGGCAACGACGAGGCCAGCATGCGCGAACACCTGGCGTTGCTGGACAAGCTGCAACTGACGTCGGCCCTGCATTCGCCGGTCATCAGCCTGGCGCGCGTGGAGCAGAACGGCTACGGCCACTATGACGCCATCTACATTCCCGGCGGCCACGCGCCGATGCAGGATTTGCTGCACAGCGCGCCGCTTGGCCGCTTGCTGCGCGACTTCCACGCCAACGCCAAGCCGACCGCGCTGGCCTGCCACGGTCCGATCGCCTTGCTGTCGGCAATGGAGCAGCCTGAGCAGTTCACCGCGGCGCTGGCCGCCGGAGGCAAAGCCAAGGCGCCGGCCTGGATCTACGCCGGCTATGAAATGACGGTCTTCAGCAACGCCGAGGAAGACGCCTCCAAAGGCATGTTGAATGGCGGTGCCATGAAGATCTGGCCGCAAAACGCCCTGCAGCGCGCGGGCGGCGTCTATAGCAGCGCGGCCAATTGGCAAAGCTGGGTGGTGGCCGACCGCGAGCTGATCACCGGCCAGAACCCGGCGTCGGCAGTCGGCGTGGCCGACCAGCTGCTGGCGCGGCTCAAGCGTTGATCAGGCATGGACGAGGCGACCTGCACGTGCCTCAGCTACGAGTTGACGTGCCGCCGCTGCCGTCTACCTCCCTTGCGGGGGCAGGAACATCTTCCGCTGCAACGGATTGACGTCTTTTTTCAGCATGGACGGCACGAACGGATCCTGCATGAACGCCAGCGACTTGTAGAACGATTCGGTGCCGTTGGCGGCCTCCAGCAGCAAGCGGCGTATGCCCAGGCCGTGGCAATACTGTTCGATGCGCTGCATGAACCAGTGACCGACGCCGCGGCCGCGAAACTTGCTGCTGACAATCACGTCGGCAACATAGCAAAACTCGGGCGGCGCCAGTTCAAGGCGCGCAATGGCGATCGGCTTCTTGTTGGATTCGACGCTGACCCAGACGATCTTGCCGCGCGGGTCGATTGCTTTGGGTTGTGGCGTATCGGGCCAGTCGGCGTCCTTGCGAAACGCGCTCAAGGCCTTGGGGGACAAAGGCGACTTCAGGGGAACAAACTGCAAATCTTCGTGCATACGTGTATTCAGCTAAGGGATACACGTAGGGTAAACGCCGCACGATAGGAGTACAAGCGGGGATTTGTATAGTCTTGTGTCAGTTGGGACGGAAGTGCGCCATCATGGCCTGGATGGCGCCGCGTTTTTTCAGCGACTGGATCGCCCTGTCGACGTTCGGCAGCGTCAGCTTGCCGTTCGGCGGCAGTGCGCAGTAGGTGTCGAAGGCCGACACCTTGTAGGCCACCGGATTGAGCAGCGCCCGTTCCGGATGGATCTTGCGCTGGTAATCGAAATACAGCGAGTTGGTCAGCATGTAGGCGAAGCGATAGCGCAGCAGCTTGGCCAGGTTCAGGTCGTCGCTGGCGGCATCGTCGCGGATGAAATCCTCGCCCAGCGGTTGCTCCAGATGACTGTAGCGGTAGCCGAGGATGGTGCCCATGCGCTGCCTGCGTAGTTCGTCCACGCTGCGTATCGCCGCCGTATCGCTGCGGCTGGCAATGATCTCGTTATTGGTGAAGATGGCGGCGCTCCACAGCCAGTCCTTGCCGTCGAGCCATTCCGGCCGCAGATCGCACAGGATGTCGGCCTGGCCGGCCGCCAGCGGCACTTCGACCCGTTTGCGCGGCACCGTCAGGTAGCGCGGCGTCATGCCCAGCTCGCGCGCCAGCGCATCGCCGAACTCCTTCAGCAGGCCGCCCGCCAGCACGCCGTCGCGGAAGTCCGTCATCGGCATCGCGCTGCCGGTCGATACCACGTAGACCAGCTCGCCGGCCCGGGACGGCGCGGCCAGCAGCAGGGCGGCTAAAAAAAAGATGGGCAAGCTCATGCGGATATCATACTGCAGCCGAAGCGCTGCGGTCGAAGCGGGCGCCGCGGGCTTGTGCGAGAATGCCGCCATGGACGATCGCTATTTCTACCAACCGGCGCTGGGCCACGGCCTGCCGCACGACCCTTTCAACGCCATCGTCGGGCCGCGCCCGATCGGCTGGATTTCCTCGCGCGGCGAGGACGGCGGCCTGAACCTGGCGCCCTACAGTTTCTTCAATGCCTTCAACTACACGCCGCCGCTGATCGGCTTTTCCAGCCAGGGCCGCAAGGATACGCTGCGCAATATCGAGCAGACCGGCGAGTTCGTCTGGAACCTGGCGACCCGGCCGCTGGCCGAGGCGATGAACGCCAGCTGCGCGCCGGCGCCGCCGGAGGTGAGCGAGTTCGGGCTGGCCGGCCTGACGCCTGCGGCCTCGCGCATCGTCGGCGTGCCGCGCGTGGCCGAGAGCCCGGTGGCCTTCGAATGCAAGTGCAGCCAGATCATCCGGCTGCAAAGCGCGTCCGGCGAACCGACCAACGGCTGGCTGGTGATGGGGGAGGTGGTGGGCGTGCACATCGCGCAAGAACTGCTGCGCGACGGCATTTACGACACGGCGGGCTCGCAGACCATCCTGCGCGGCGGCGGCCCGGCCGATTACTTCGAGATCAACCGGGACAACCTGTTCCGCATGCGGCGCCCTGACTATCCCTGAAGCGACCGCCGGCGCGTGGCGGGGGCCAGCGCGACCGCGCGTCCCCGGCCGGAACGTCCGGCTGCGGCGGTAGCTCCCGTCTGCGCGTGAGCCTGGTCGAGCTTGAACACGCCCACCAGCCCGGCCAGCGCATGGGCCTGCTCTTGCATCGCCGCTGCGGCGGCGGCCGATTGCTCGACCAGCGCGGCGTTCTGCTGCGTGACCTCGTCCATCTGGCCGATGGCCTGGTTCACCTGCTCGATGCCGGCGGTCTGCTCCTGGCTGGCGCTGGCGATGCGGGCCACGATGTCCGTTACGCGCTTGATGCTGGCGACCACCTGCTCCATGGTGGCGCCGGCCTGGTCGGCCAGCCTGGCGCCGGCGTCGACCTTGCCGACCGAGTCGCCGATCAGGGTCTTGATTTCCTTGGCGGCGGCCGCCGAACGCTGGGCCAGCGTGCGCACTTCGGATGCCACCACCGCGAAGCCGCGCCCCTGTTCGCCGGCGCGTGCCGCCTCCACCGCGGCGTTCAATGCCAGGATGTTGGTCTGGAACGCGATGCCGTCGATGACGCTGATGATGTCGACGATCTTGTTGGCCGATTCATTGATCGCGCCCATGGTGGCCACCACTTCGCCCACCACCGCGCCGCCGCGCACCGCCACGTCGGAGGCGGTGATCGCCAGCTGGCTGGCCTGGCGCGCGTTGTCTGCGTTCTGGCGTACGGTGGTGGTCAGTTCCTCCATCGACGCCGCGGTTTCCTCCAGCGCGCTGGCCTGCTGCTCGGTGCGTCCGGACAGGTCCAGGTTGCCGGCGCTGATTTCCTTCGACGCCGTCGCGATGGTGTCGGTGCCGCCGCGCACCTCGCTGACGATGCCCACCAGGCTGTCGTTCATGTGGCGCAGGGCGCGCATCAAAGCGGCCGTCTCGTCGTTGCCGTGGATGTCCATGGTATGGCTGAGATCACCCCCGGCCACCGTTTCGGCCATGCCGACGGCGGCGCGCAGCGGTCCGACGATGCCGGCCGTCAGCAGCCACGAGCAGCAGGCGCCGATCAGCAGGGCGGCGACGGCCAGCAGCGCGATCAGCTTGACGCTATAGGCGCGGATATCCTGGATAGACCGGCTTTGCGCATCCATTTGCTTGTGCTGTTGCGCCAGCAGTTGTTCCAGCAGGTCTTGGTAGCCTTTCGCGGCCGGGGTAAATAATTTTTCCAGCGCGCTGTCGGCCAGTTCGTGGTCGCCCTGCGCCTTGGCTTTCATCGCCGTGCTGGTCGCCTCGCGGTAGAGCTTGCGCTGGGCGTTGATTTTCACCAGCAGCGCGGCTTCCTCCGGCGTCGTCAACAAGGGTTCGATCTGCCTGGACAGGGCGGCGGAGCGTTGCGACGCGGTATCGGTCTCGTCCTTGAAGTAGGCCGCCACGCCGGGATCGCTGCTCTTGACGATGGCGCCGGTGCGGCGCACCGCGCCAAAGATCTGGGTATTCCACTCGGCGATCAGGCGCTCCTTGGCCAGCGGGGCCGACATCGCCTCCGACGCGGCGGCGATGTCATTCATGCGCCAGATGCTGAGCACGGTGGTGAAAAGCATCAGCGCCAGCATCAGGGCGAACCCCGCTCCCAGCCTTTTCCCGATATTGAACTTGGCAAACCACTTCATGTCCGTCTCCTAGCCGCAAGGCATTAATCGAAAAATTCTATTAATTGATAGAAAAAATTGATGTCTCAAATCGCGTCAATTATTTCTCGGCGGATATGATGCCGCATGATGTGCCATGGCCGCAATCGATTTCCGCACTATCTGACGTCGTGGCGGCGATCGAGGTAATTGTTCGGGAAAACCGATTTATCGATAGAATCTTTTTGCTTATTCCAATTTAATTTTTCCCCTATATTGGAGCGACTCCGCACTCAAGACGGAAGAAGGAAACGGTTCGCGACAATGCTGCGCATTATGTGCCGTTGTTTATAAATCAAAACGGAGACTTATCATCAAATCCCAGATCCTGGTATGCGCGCTTGGCGCCCTTGCTTGCGCCGGCGCCTACGCCCAAACCACCAACCAGACCAGCGTCGTCATGTACGGCAGCATCGACGACGGCCTCGACTATGTCAGCAACGCCCACGGGGCGCACCTGTGGGCTGTCAACGCGGGCAAGCGTTCGCCCGACCGCATCGGCTTCCGCGGCACCGAAGATCTCGGCGGCGGCCTGAGCGCCTTCTTCAAGCTCGAAACCGGCTTCAATTCCGACGCCGGCACGCAGGCCAATCCAACCAAGCTGTTCAACCGCTACGCCACGGTCGGCCTGACCAGCAATACGCTGGGCACGCTCACGCTGGGCCGCATGCCCGACTTCGCCTACGACTATGTGGGACCGCTGAACAACAGTATTCCCGGCATCTCCTGGGCTTATTCGCCGGGCAACCTGGATAACCTGGCCAATGTGTACGGCATCGACAACGCGGTGCGCTATGAAACGCCGGTCGTCGACGGCCTGCAGGTCGGCGTGATGAACGGCTTTGGCGAGGATCCGAGCAATTTCTCGCGCAGCCGCCAGTATTCGGCCGGCTTCCGCTACAGCGGCAGCCAGTCGCGCCTGGCCGGTTCGTATTCGATGTTCCACAACCGCACGGCCGACCTGAAAAGCGTGTTCGGCGTCACCAGCGTGCTGGGCCAGAACCTGAGCAACAGCGTGTTCAACGCCGACCGCTACAGCACCATTGTCCTCGGCGGCTCTTACCAGATCGGCATCTTCATCCCGCACGCGACCTTTACCCAGGTGTCGTTTGAAAACAATCGCGGCGAGGAGGAGCAGCGCAACTTGCAGGCCGGCGTGAACGTCGACCTCAGCGGGGGCCAGAAGCGGCGCTTCCTCGGCGTCTCGGCCGCCCACTCGACCTTCATGGACATGAAGTACAACCAGTTGAACCTGTTCGTCAGCCAGCACTTGAGCCTGTACACCTTGTTCACCCAGGTCTATGCTGGTGCTTCGTATGTCCGCGCCAGCGGCAAAGGGGCGGTGGCAGGCGCCTTCGGCTATACACCGTCGAGCGGCCAATCGCAGGCGCTGCTGCGCACCGGCGTACAAGTGCAGTTCTGAGCAGAAACAGCAATAACCAGAAAGGTGTTACATGTCTCAAAGCATTATCGACTACCAGCCTGCCGCCGGCGTGCCGGACCAGCATGCCGATCGCGGCGCCAGCTTGCTGACCCGCATGGAGAGCGTGCCGATTTCGCGCTGGCATATCAAGGCCCGGGTGGTGATGGGCAGCGCAACGTTTTTCGACGCCTTTGACGCTTTGTCGCTGGCGTATGTGCTGCCGGTGCTGATCGGCATGTGGCACCTCAAGCCCGCCGACATCGGCGTGCTGATCGCGACCGGCTATCTGGGCCAGTTGATCGGCGCGCTGTTCTTCGGCTGGCTGGCCGAGCGCGTCGGCCGCGTCAAGAGCGAGTTCTGGACCATCCTGCTGATGTCGGTGATGAGCCTGGCTTGCGCGCTGACGGGCAACTTCGGCGCGCTGATGGTGTGCCGCTTCATCCAGGGCATCGGGGTGGGCGGCGGCAATCCGGTCGCCGCGGTCTATATCAACGAGCTGTCGCAGGCGCACAACCGCGGCCGCTTCTTCATGCTGTACGAACTGATCTTCCCGATCGGCCTGCTGGCCGCGGCGCAGGCTGGCGCGCTGATGGTGCCCAACGTGGGTTGGCAGTCGATGTTCCTGGTGGGCGGCATCCCGGGCCTGCTGATCGTCGGCTTCATCTGGTTCCTGCCCGAATCGCCGCGCTGGCTGATCGGCAAGGGCCGCTACGACGAAGCGGAAAAGATCATCGAAGGCCTCGAGGCCAGCACCGACCAGCGCATCGTGCCCAAGCCGCGTCCGGCGGCCGCCCTGGCGGCGCCGCGCAAGGCGGGCATGCGCGAACTGTTCTCGTCGTTCTACCGCAAGCGCACGCTGGTGGTATGGGCTTTGTGGGGCATCGCGTATTTCGTCGCCAACGGCCTGAACAACTGGCTGCCCAGCCTGTACAAGACGGTCTACCACCTGCCGCTGGGCGAGTCGCTGCGGCTGGCCTCGATGTCGAATGTGCTCAGCGTCATCTTCGTGCTGGTCTGCGCCTTCCTGGTCGACCGCGTCGGCCGCCGCCGGTGGGCGATGTGCGCGTTCGGCGTGGCCGCCGTGCTGCTGGCCGCGCTGTACCTGAGCGGCGCGCATTCGGCCTACACCGTCATGTTGCTGGGCTCGACCGCGTACGCCGTCATCGGCACCGTCACCATCATGCTGTTCCTGTACACGCCGGAAATCTACCCGACCCGCATGCGGGCCATCGGCACCTCGCTGGCGACGTCCTGGTTCCGCGCCGCCTCGGCCGCCAGCCCGGCCATCGTCGGCGTGGTGCTGGGCTCCAACGGCGTCGCCGTGGTGTTCCTGATGTTCGCCGGCGTCTGCGTGCTCGGCATCGTCGCCGCCATGGGCATGACCGAGACGCGCCAGAAGTCGCTGGAAGAAATCGCACCCTGATGACCATGCCAGCTCTCCCGCACCCGCGCACCCTCTACGACAAGCTCTGGGACGAGCACCTGGTCAGCATCGACGACGACGGCGCGGCCTTGCTCTACGTCGACCGCCACCTGGTCTACGAGGTGACCAGCCCGCAGGCGTTTGCCGGCCTGGCCGCGAGCGGGCGCCCGGTCTGGCGCGCGGGCGCCACGTTCGGCGTGTGCGACCACAACGTGCCCACCAGCGGCCGCGCCAACGGCATCGCCGATCCGCTCTCGCGTCTGCAGGTGGAAACGCTGGAGCGCAACTGCGGCAGCCACGGCATCGCCCAGTTCCGCATGCAGGACCGGCGCCAGGGCATCGTCCACGTGGTCGCGCCGGAGCAGGGCATGACCTTGCCCGGCATGATGGTGGTGTGCGGCGATTCGCATACCAGCACGCATGGCGCGCTGGCCGCGCTGGCGTTCGGCATCGGCACCTCCGAAGTGGAGCACGTGCTGGCCACGCAGACGCTGGCGACGCGCAAGAGCCGCAACATGCTGGTGCGTATCGAAGGCGAGCTGGCGCCGGGCTGCAGCGCCAAGGATCTGGCGCTGTATCTGATCGGCCGCATCGGCAGCGGCGGCGCCGCCGGGCATACGATCGAGTTTGCCGGCGCCACGGTGCGCGCGCTGTCGATGGAGGCGCGCATGACCTTGTGCAACCTGGCGATCGAAGCCGGCGCGCGTTCTGGCCTGGTGGCGGTCGACCAGACCACGCTGGACTACCTGCGCGGCCGTCCGTTCGCGCCCAAGGCGGCGCAGTGGGACGCCGCGGCCGCGCACTGGCGCACGCTGGTGTCCGACCACGATGCCTGCTTCGACCGCGTGCTCGAGATCGACGCCGCCGCGATCGCGCCGCAGGTGACATGGGGCACGTCGCCCGAGATGGTGGCGCCGATCGGCGGCGCCGTTCCCGATCCGGCGCGCGAGGACGATCCGGCGCGCCGCCAGGCGCTGGAACACGCGCTTGCCTACATGGACCTGGCGCCGGGCACGCCGATGCGGGATATCCGCATCGACAAGGTCTTCATCGGTTCCTGCACCAACGGCCGCATCGAAGATTTGCGCGCCGCCGCAGCCGTACTCGCCGCCAGCGGCGGGCGGATCGCGGACAACATCGCGCTGGCGCTGGTGGTGCCGGGCTCCGGCCTGGTCCGCGAACAGGCCGAGCGCGAAGGCCTGGACCGCATCTTCAAGGACGCTGGATTCGAGTGGCGCGAGCCGGGCTGCTCGATGTGCCTGGCCATGAACGACGACCGGCTGGCGCCGGGCGAACGCTGCGCCTCGACCTCGAACCGCAATTTCGAAGGACGCCAGGGAGCCGGCGGGCGCAGTCATTTGCTCAGCCCCGCCATGGCGGCCGCCGCCGCGCTGGCCGGCCGCCTGGCCGATGTCCGCAGCTTGGCCGGGGAGGGCGCGCAATGAAGCCGGTCACGATCGTGGAAAGTCTGGCCGCGCCATTGCGGCGCGATAACGTCGACACCGACGCCATCCTGCCCAAGCAGTTCATGAAATCGGTGGCGCGCACCGGCTTCGGCCCCAACCTGTTCGACAGCTGGCGCTACCTGGACGCCGGCGAGCCGGGCCAGGACCATGCGCGCCGTCCGCTCAATCCGGACTTCGTGCTGAACCAGCCGCGCTACCAGGGCGCGCGCATCCTGCTGGCCGGACGCAATTTCGGCTGCGGCAGCTCGCGCGAGCATGCGCCGTGGGCGCTGCTGGAATATGGCTTCGAGGTGATCATCGCGCACAGCTTCGCCGACATCTTCCGCCAGAACTGCGGCAAGAACGGCGTGCTGCCGGTCGAGCTGGACGCCGCCTCGATGGAACAGCTGTTCGCCGCCGCCGAAAGTGCTGTGGGGTGCCGCCTGCGCGTCGACCTGGAACGGCAGCGCGTCACCGGTGCGCACGGCTTCACGGCCGGCTTCGACATAGCGCCGTTCACGCGCCACTGCCTGCTCAACGGCCTCGATGAAATCGGCCTGGCGTTGCAGCAGCGCGAACGCATCGCCGGCTTCGAGAGTGAACGCCTGCGGCGCTTCCCGTGGCTGGCCGCCAATCTCTGCGATTGAGGGACGGTGCCCGCTGTCATCCGCTGCTGCCGCTGCTGCTAGAATAGGATCTTCGCAATCTGCGGCAGCGCCCGCTTCATCGGACTACTCATGAATCTCTCGCTCAGGCAGCTCAAGGTCTTCATCGGGGTGGCCCAGGCCTCCAGCTTCACCAAGACCGCGCAGCGGCTGCACCTGTCGCAGGCGGCGCTGTCGGCCATCATCCGCGAGCTCGAGACCCAGCTGCACTGCCGCCTGCTCGACCGCACCACGCGCTCGGTGGCGCTGACCGAGGCCGGGCGGATGTTCCTGCCCACCGCCACCCACATCGTCGCCACCATCGAGAACGCCGCGCTGGAGCTGCGCAAGATCGGCCGCGAGGAACAGCGCCTGCTGCGCGTGGGCGTCATGCCGCATATCGCCGTGAGCCTGATGCCGACAGTGTTGAGCCGCTTCGCCAGCCTGTACCCGCTGGTGCGGGTCGACGTCGTCGACAACACACCGGTCGAGCTGCTGCGCATGGTCGAGGATGGTGCGCTGGACGCCGCCTACGGTCCGTTCTTCCGCAAGGAATCCGGCGTCGAGCGCATGCCGATTTTTCCGACCCGGCTGATGCTCGCCATCGGCATGCAGGAAACCGACTGGCCGGATTTCAGCGCCGAAGCGGACACCTGGCGCGCGCTGCAGGGCGTGCCGCTGATCTGTTTTTCGGACGAGACGCCGATCCAGCGCATGGTCGAGGAAAACCTCAGCGCGGCCGCCGTCACCACCGGCAAGCGCACCCAGGTCGGCCATCTGGAAACGGCGATCGCGATGGCCGAAGCCGGCTTCGGCGTGGCCGTGGTGCCGTCGATCTCTGCCGCCGCCTGCCAGCGCTTCAGGGTGCGCCTGTACCCGATCGTGCCGTCCATCGAACTGCCGTTCTACTGCATCACGCGGGCGGGGCGCGGCAGCAATGAAACGCTGGGCCATTTGTCGGCCGTGTTCGAACAGGTGGCGCAGGATTACATCGCCAAGGCCGGCGTCGTCAAGAAGGGCCGCGGACGCGGCAAGGCCGCAGCCTGAGGCCGTATGGCGCTGTTCGCCGTCTTCATTGTTTAGGCTTTTCGATTAAACGATAGATTCTTTTTGCTTCCGCTCTCCATGTGGATTCTTTATATTGGTTCAGCGACGGGGCCTGTCCGCCCCTTCATAAACAGTATAAAAAATTAGCGAGACAGCATATGAAAATCATCATCATCGGGGCCGGTCTCGGCGGCCTGACCGCCGCCAGCGCATTGCTCGACCGGGGCTTCGACGTCACCGTGCTGGAACAGGCCGCGCAACTGAAGGAAATCGGCGCCGGCGTGCAACTGAGCTCGAACGCCACCGGCGTCTTGTACCGCCTGGGCCTGGGGCCGGCGCTTGAAAAAATCGCCTCGGAGCCTGCCGGCAAGCGCGTGCGCCTGTGGAATACCGGCCAGTCCTGGCCCCTGTTCGACCTTGGCGCCATTTCGCGCGAGCGCTTTGGCTATCCCTACTTCACGCTGCACCGCGCCGACCTGCACACGGTGCTGGCCGACGGCGTGCGCCAGCGCAATCCGAACGCCATCCGCCTCGGCGTGAAGGTCGAGCGCCACGAGCAGCACGACGACGGGCGCGTCACCGTGCACGGCGCCAACGGCGACAGCTGGACCGCCGACCTGGTGATCGGCGCCGACGGCGTCCACTCGCGCACCCGCGAAGCCTTGTTTGGGCCGGATGCGCCGCGCTTCTCCGGCATCATGGCCTGGCGCGGCGTGATCCGCGCAGCCGACCTGCCGGCCCATATGCGCGAACCGTACGGCTCCAACTGGGTCGGTCCCGGCGCGCACGTGATCCAGTATCCGCTGCGCGGCGGTGAGCTGGTCAACTTCGTCGGCGCGGTCGAAGGCGGTGGCTGGGAAGTCGAATCCTGGTCCGAGCGCGGCACCCACGAAGAATGCCTGGCCGACTTCGCCGGCTGGCACGAGGACGTGCAAGCCATGATCCGCGCCATCGACGTGCCGTACAAGTGGGCGCTGATGGTGCGCGAGCCGATGCCGCAGTGGTCCAAGGGCAGCGTCACCCTGCTTGGCGACGCCTGCCATCCGACCTTGCCGTTCCTGGCCCAGGGCGCCGGCATGGCGCTCGAAGACGGCTACATCCTGGCGCGCGCGCTGGCGCAGTACGGCGGCGACCTGCCGGACGCGCTGCGCCGCTACGAGGCCGCGCGCCACGAACGCACCGCGCGCATCGTGCGCGGCTCGGCCGCCAACGCCGAACGCTTCCACAACCCGGCGCTGGCGCATGCCGAAGGCGCCGCCGCCTATGTCACCAGGGAATGGAGCGAGGAGCGCGTCAAGGAACGCTACGAATGGCTGTTCCAGTACGACGTCGACGCCGTTCCCCTGTAAGCCCAAACAACAAGGAGATCATCATGACCAATACGCCCGCCGTGCGCGGACTGCACCACTTCGCCTGGCGCTGCCGCGATGCCGAAGAAACCCGCTTCTTTTACGAGGACTTGCTCGGCCTGCCGCTGGTGCACGTGATCCGCCTCGACCACGTGCCCAGCACCGGCGAATACTGCCCGTACGTGCACCTGTTCTTCGAGATGACGGACGGTTCGAACATCGCCTTCTTCGACCTCGGCGACAACGTCAGCGCCGAGCCTTCGCCCAATACGCCAGCCTGGGTCAACCACATCGCGTTGCGCGTCGACAGCGTGGGCGATCTCGAGACGATGAAGGCGCGACTGCAGGCGGCCGGTGTCGAGGTGATCGGCCCGGTCGATCATCATTTCGTCAAGTCGATCTACTTCTTCGATCCGAACGGCTTCCGGCTCGAGTTCACCACGCCGGTCGGCACGCCGCAGATGCACGAAGGCTTCCGCCGGCAGGCGCGCGGCGCTATCGACAACTGGAGCGCTGAAAAAGCGGCGCGTCCGGCACGAGAGGTGCACTGATGATCCAACTGAACGCCACCCACGATCCGGCGCGCCGCGCCTGGATCGATAGCGCCAATCTCGCGGACGCCGAGTTCCCGATCCAGAACCTGCCGTTCGGCGTCTTCGACGATGGTGCCGCGCGCCGCGCCGGCGTCGCCATCGGCGACCAGATCGTCGACCTCGCCGCGCTGCTCGCACTGAAGCTGCTGGACGGCGACGCCGCCGAAGCGGCGCGCCCCTGCGCCGGCGGCAGTCTCAATGGGCTGATGGCGCTCGGCCCGCGCCACGCGTCGGCCTTGCGCGCCGCGCTGTCTGACCTGCTGCGCAGCGACAGTCCGCAACTCGAACAGGTGCTGGCGCAGCGCGAGCGCATCCTGGTGCCGATGTCCAAGGTATCGATGGCGCTGCCGTGCGAGATCGGCGACTACAGCGACTTCCTCACCTCGCTGCATCACACCGAACGCCATGGCCGCTACAAGGGCTTGAAGGATCCGCTGCCGCCGGCCTTCAAGTCGCTGCCGATCGCCTACCACGGCCGCGCCTCGTCGATCCGCGTCAGCGGCGAACCGGTGGTGCGTCCGCACGGCCAGTACAAGAACGCCGCCGGCGCCGTGGAATACGGTCCGGCGCCGATGCTGGACTTCGAGCTGGAGCTGGCCGCGTTCGTCGGCCAGGGCAACCAGCTCGGCCAGCCGATCCCGCTGGGCGAGGCGAACGGACATATCTTCGGCTACTGCCTGCTCAACGACTGGTCGGCCAAGAGCATCCAGTGGTGGGAGCAGGTGCTCGGGCCTTTCCTCGGCAAGAGCTTCGTGTCCTCGATCTCGCCGTGGATCGTTACCCAGGAAGCGCTGGCGCCGTTCCGCATGCCAGCGCCGCCGCGCGGGTCCGGCGATCCCGACCCGCTGCCGCACCTGTCCGATCCGCGCGACCAGTCCCAAGGCGGCATCGACATCGGCCTGGAAGCCTGGCTGTCGACCCCCGCACGGCGCGCCGCTGGCGAAGGTCCGCTGCGCATCACCAGGACCCACCTGCGCAACCTGTACTGGACCTTCGGCCAGATGGTGGCGCATCACACCAGCAATGGCTGCAACCTGCGCCCGGGTGATTTGATCGGCAGCGGCACGATCTCGGGCGCCGACGACGGCGCGCGCGCCTGCATCACCGAGCTGACCAACGCCGGCGCCGATCCGCTGAAAGTCGGGCCGGAGGAATTCCGCACCGCGCTTGAAGACGGCGACGAGATCGTGCTGCGCGCCCGCGCCACCCGCAAGGGCGCGGTGACGATCGGCTTTGGCGAGTGCCGCGGCCGCATCGAGCCTGCGCGCGACCTGTCCGGCGGGAGCCGCTGATGCTGGGCCACATGCAGTTCGGGCAAGGCTCGCGCAAGGTGATGGTATTGGGCGGCGCCTTCGGCTGGGCCGAGGACTGGACCGGCATCCTGGCCGGACTCGATCCCGAGCGCGCCACCTGGGTGTTCGCCGACTACCGAGGTTATGGCCGCTCGCGCGGGCTCGATGGCGAGTTCAATTTCGACGAGGCGGCGGCCGACGTGCTGGCGCTGGCCGACAGCCTGGGCTGGGGGCGCTTCGCGCTGGTCGGCCACTCGATGGGCGGGGTGGCGATCCAGCGCGTGCTGCTGGCCGCGCGTCCCGGACGCATCGAGCGCATGGCAGCCATCGCCGCGGTGCCGGCCTGCGGCTCGCGGATGGACGAGCAGCGCCTGGCGATGTTCGGCAAGGCCGCCACCGACCTGGCGCAACGCCAGTTCATCCTCGACTTCTCGACCGGCAAGCGGCTGCCGTTTGCCTGGCTGTGCCGGTTGGCGCGGGACTCGGCGGAGCAAAGCCTGCCGCAGGCGTTTGAAGGCTACCTGCGCGACTGGGGCATGGTGGATTTTTCCGACCGCGTGCAGGGCAACCCGACGCCGGTCAAGGTATTCATCGGCGCCAACGACCCGACCCTGACACGCGAGCTAATGGAACGCAGCTGGCTGGCCTGGTATCCGAACGCCGAGCTCGAAGTATTGGAGGGCTGCGGCCACTATCCGATGCACGAGACGCCGCTGGCGCTGGCCGCGGCGCTCGACAACTATTTGCAACAGCCCTGAACGGGCCGGCCGGCGGCGACGCGCGGCCACTGGAGAACAACGTGTACGCACTTAATTACGTCCGTCCGGACTCGCTGGCGCAGGCGCTGGCTTTGCTGGAAGAACACCCCGACGCCAAGCCGCTGTCGGGCGGGATGACGCTGGTGCCGACGCTCAAGCAGCGCCTGGCCGCACCGTCGCACCTGGTCGACCTGACCCGACTGGAGGAACTCAGGGGTATCGCACTGGAAGGCGGCGTGCTGCGCATCGGCGCCGCAACCCGCCATGCGGAGGTGGCCGAGAGCGCCGTGGTGCGGCAGGCGATACCGGCGCTCGCCTGCCTGGCCGGCCTGATCGCCGATCCGCAGGTGCGCAACCGCGGCACCATGGGCGGTTCGGTCGCCAACAACGATCCGGCGGCGGACTTCCCTGCGGCGGTGCTGGGGCTGGGCGCGACCGTGGTGACCAGCGCGCGTCGGTTGCCGGCCGATGACTTTTTCGTCGATATGTTCGAAACCGCGCTGGCGCCGGGCGAACTGGTGGTGGCGATCGAGTATCCGCTGCCGCAGCGCGCCGCCTACCGGAAATACCGCCACCCGGCGTCCGGCTACGCGCTGGCCGGCGTGTTCGTGGCCGACTTCGGCGAGCGCGTGCGGCTGGCCGTCACCGGCGCCGCGCCGTCGGTGTTCCGCTGGCGCGAGGCCGAGCAGGCGCTGGGCGCCGGCTGCGACGTGGCGGCGCTGGACGGTCTGCACATCGATCCCGACCTGCTGCTTGACGACGAGCGCACGCCGGCGCGCTACCGCGCCAACCTGGTCGAAGTATTCACCCGCCGCGCAGTCGCGGCACTGGCCGTCCGCTAGAGGCGGCCGAACAAGGAGACAACATGGAATTCAGCGGAACCCAAACCATCGCAGCCTCACGTGAAACCGTGTGGGCCGCACTCAACGATCCGGCCGTGCTGCAAGCCTGCGTGCCCGGCTGCGAATCGTTCAGCGCGCGCAGCGAGGATGAATACGAGGCCGTGGTGCAGGCCGCGGTCGGCCCGGTCAAGGCGCGCTTCAAGGGCAGCCTGACGCTGTCGGAGCGGCGCGCCAACGAAGGCTACCGCATCGCCGGTAAGGGCGAGGGTGGCGTGGCCGGCTTCGGCAAGATGCAGGCCGTGGTCACGCTGGCCGATGCGCCGGAGGCCGGCGCCACCGTGCTGACCTACGACGCCACGGCCGACGTGGGCGGCAAGCTGGCGCAGGTGGGGTCGCGTCTGGTGGCGTCGGTGGCCAACCGCATGGCGGACGAATTCTTCAAGCGCTTCAGCGAGCAGCTGGCGCCGCCGGCCGAAGCCGTCGACGACGCCCCAGCCGCCGAGGGCGCGCCCAAAAAATGGTGGCAGCGCGGCTGAGCCACAGACAGTTATCAAGAACAGGCAGGTGAGACGTGGTACAAGTGAAATTACAGGTCAACGGCCAACAGGTCGAGCGCGAGGTCGAGGACCGCACGCTGCTGGTGGAGTTTTTGCGGCGGGAGCTGGGCATGACCGGCACCCATGTCGGCTGCGACACGACGCAATGCGGCGCCTGCACGGTCAACCTTGACGGCGCCGCCGTCAAGTCGTGCACGGTGCTGGCGGCCCAGGCCAGCGGCGGCAGCGTGCGCACCGTCGAGGGCATGGAGCGGGATGGCTGGCTGCACGCGGTGCAGGAAGCCTTCGTGCAGTGCCACGGTCTGCAGTGCGGTTTTTGCACGCCGGGCATGATCATGGCGATCGACTATTTCCTGCGCGAGAAGCCGGCGTCGCTGGACGACGAGGCCATTCATACTGCGCTGGAGGGCAATATCTGCCGTTGCACCGGCTATGTGAACATCATCGCGTCGGTGCGCCATGCTGCCCGCGCGCTGTATCCCGAACTGGAGGTACAGCCATGATCGGCCAGTCCCTGCCACGCCTGGAAGACCGGCGCCTGGTGACCGGCAACGGCCAGTACACCGACGACATCAGCGTCGATGGCCAGGTGTATGCCGCCTTCCTGCGCTCGCCGCACGCACACGCGCGCATCCATGCGATCGACACCACCGCCGCGCGCGCCGCGCCTGGCGTGCTGGCGGTGCTGACCGGCGACGACTACCTGGCGGCCGGTTTCCAGGGCATCCAGCACGTGCCGATGCCGCTCGACGCCATCGACCACACGGCGCCGGCGTTCAGGGAGTCGCTGACCGGCTCCGTCTACAGCCGCCTGCACCTGCCGCTGCCGGTCGACAAGGTGCGCCACGTGGGCGAGGCGGTGGTGATGGTGATCGCCGCCAGCGCAGCGCAGGCGCGCGACGCCGCCGAACTGGTGGACGTCGATTACGACGTGCTCGATGCGGTGGTGCTTGCCGATGCCGCCATGGCCGCCGGCGCTCCCCAGCTCTACGACGATGCGCCCGGCAACCTGTGCTTCCAGACGCAATTGGGCGACCGCGACAAGGCGCGCGCCATCTTCGCCGGCGCCCATTACGTGCTGCGGCGCGAATTCCACAACAGCCGCGTCGTCAACTGCCAGATGGAGCCGCGTGCGGCGATCGGCGTCTACGATCCCGAGGCCGGCAGCTATACGCTGATCTCGGGCAGCCAGGGCGCGGTGCGCCAGAAAATGGGCCTGGTGGCCGCGCTGCGCGTGCCGGCCGACAAGGTGCGCGTGGTGTGCCCGGACGTGGGCGGCGGCTTCGGTCCGCGCAGCTCGCTCTATGTCGAGCAGCTGGCGGTGGTGTGGGCGGCGCGCGAGGTGGGGCGTCCGGTCAAGTGGACCGGCGACCGCAGCGAGGCCTTTCTGTCCGACTACCAGGGCCGCGACGCGATGCTGCGCGCGGCAATCGCGTTCGACGCCGACGGCCATATCCTGGCCATCGACAATGAATGGATAGGCAACGTCGGCGCCCATACGGTGTCGTACGTGCCGATGTCGAACGGGACCCGCGTCATGACCACGGTGTACCACGTGCCGGTGGCGGCGGTGCACATCAGCGCGGTGCTGAGCAACACCGCGCCGACCGCGCCTTATCGCGGCGCCGGGCGGCCGGAGGCCAACCACATGATGGAGCGCCTGCTCGATCTCGGCGCGCACGCGCTGGGCATCGACCGGGTCGAGATCCGCCGCCGCAACATCGTGCGGCGCGACGCCATGCCTTACCTGAGCCCGATGGGCTTGAACTACGACAGCGGCGACTTCGCCGGCAACATGGAACGTGTGCTGGAACTGGCCGACTGGGACGGCTTCGCGGCGCGCCGCGCCGCTTCCGCCACGCACGGCAAGCTGCGCGGCATCGGCCTGGTCAACTACATCGAGGCGCCGGTGGGCGCGCCGCGCGAGCGCATCGAGATGCGCGTGCTGCCGCAGGGCGTGATCGACCTGGTGTCCGGCACCCAGACCCAGGGCCAGGGCCACGCGACGACCTTCGCGCAGGTGGTGGTGGCGCAGCTGGGCGTGCCGGTCGACTCGGTACGCCTGCGCACCGGCGACACCGCCTTTGTCAGCGTCGGCGGCGGCACCCACTCGGACCGCAGCATGCGGCTGGGCGGCACGCTGCTGGTGCATGGCGCGGCCAAGATCGTCGAGCAGGGCAAGGCCGCGCTGGCCGGGCTGCTGGAGGTCGATGCGGCCACGGTGTCGTTCGCCGACGGTACGTTCCGCACAGGCGAACACAGGGTCGGCCTGTTCGAGCTGGCGCGCCGGCTGGC
Organism: Duganella sp. Dugasp56; assembly: GCF_047304105.1. Classification (NCBI taxonomy): domain Bacteria; kingdom Pseudomonadati; phylum Pseudomonadota; class Betaproteobacteria; order Burkholderiales; family Oxalobacteraceae; genus Duganella; species Duganella sp. Dugasp56. Next base: position 28,978 of record NZ_JBGLYQ010000012.1, on the reverse strand, counting down.
CGAGGCGGGCCTGGCGCCGCTCGAAGCCGAGGCCGAATTCAACGGCCGCATGGCCGCGCACCCGACCGGGGCGGCCGCGATGGAACTGGAGGTCGATCCCGACACCGGCGAAGTCGAGCTGCTGCACTACATCTCGGTGGACGACGTCGGCCAGCCGATCAACCCGATGATCGTCGAGGGCCAGGTGCACGGCGGGCTGGCGCAGGGCATAGGCCAGGCGCTGTCGGAAGGCTTTTACGTCGATCCCGACAGCGGGCAGGTGCTGTCGGGCTCCTATATGGACTATGGCGTGCCGCGCGCCGGCCGGGTGCCGCGCATGACGCTTGAATTCTCCGAGGATCCGACCGCCGGCAATCCGCTGCGCGTGAAGGGGGGCGGCGAGAGCGGCATCACGCCGGCCACCGCCGTCATCTACAACGCCCTGGCCGACGCGCTGGGCGAGGGCGCCGCCCAGGAACTTGACATGCCCGCCACGCCGGCGGTGATCTGGAATTACATACGCCGGGAACAGAAAAATGGATAAAGAACAGGTAAAAATCATTCGCGACGGCGACGTGCTGGCGATACGCCTGGAACGCGCCGACAAGGGCAACGCGCTGACGGCCCGCATGGGCGAATTGATCGTCGCCGCGCTGGCGGCGCTCGACCCCGGCGTCAAGCTGGTGCGCATCGACGCCGACGGCGCCGATTTCTGCACCGGCCGCGATTCGCCTATCCCCACGCTCGGCACCAAGCCATCGGCGGAGACCGTGCGCCAGGTGGTGGCGCTGCCGCCGCTGGCGTTGTACGACGCGATCAAGGCGGTGCCCGTGCCGGTGCTGACAGTAGTGCGGGGCCGCGCGATAGGCGCCGGTTGTGCGCTGGCCTGCGTGGCCGACCTGGTGCTGTGCGCCGATGACGCAGTGTTCCAGATTCCCGAGATGGAGCGCGATATTCCGCCAACGCTGGTGATGGCTGCGCTGGCCGACCGTGTGCCGGTCAAGACGCTGGCGCATATGATCTACAGCCGCATGCCGCTGAGCGCCGTGCAGGCGCTCGAGGCCGGACTGGTGGCCAGCGTGATGCCGGCCGCCGGACTCGATGCCGCGGCCGATATGCTGGTCCAGACGATGCTCGGCAACGGCGCCGTGACACTGCGCGCCGTCAAGCAGTTCCTGTCGCTGGCCCCCGGCATGGCGCCGGCATCGGCCAGCGTGCTGGCTGGCCATCTTGCCGCCACCGCGCTCTCTACACGTTTTTAAAGCACGTCAAAAAAATGAGCCGCCATCCCCGGCGTGGGGATGGCGGCTCATTGCTTTTACGGGGACGGCGTCGCTCAGGCGAACAGGTAGCGGCCTTCGTCGTCGCGCGTGATGGCGCGTGTGGCGCCGGTGTCTTCCAGCCAGCGGACCACTTCGCGGCCGTCGCGGCTGCCGACGGCTGCCATCAGTTCCGCGAACAGCTTTGGTCCATGTTCCAGCGCCGCCTGCAGCGACTCGAAGCGCGCGCCGTCGAAGACCGGCGCGGCCGGCACGCGGTGCTCGATCGAACGGTTCATGCCCGGACGCAGGAACGGCAGCGTCAGGTCGAAGCCGGCCTTCGCCGTGTGGTGGGAACCGGCCAGCGACGGATCGAGCGGCATGGCGCGCATGCGGTCCTGCAGCACCAGGTCGCGGTCGGCCTGGAAGCGGGTGGCCAGCGCCCAGTCCATCTGGTCGTCGGAGAAGATGTCGATGTCGGGATCGACCACGAACACATGCTTGACGTTGGCCAGGCAGGCGAATACCGCCGCGATGGCGTTGCGCGCCTCGCCCGGCACGCGCTGCTGCAGCGAGACGCGGACGTTGAACATGCCGCCGTTGGCCGCGCTGGCGTACACCGCCTTCACTTCGCGCACGGCCACTTCCAGCGCGCGCCAGACGGTCACCTCGGTGCGCAACGCGCACAGCTGGGCGGTGTCGGTATAGGCCATGTCGCGGCCGCTGATGGTCGAGGTCTGGAACACCGGGTCGCGGCGGTGCGTGATCGCCGTCAGGTGGAACAGCGGATTGCGCTTGACGCCGCCGTAGTAGCCGAGGAATTCGCCGTACGGACCTTCCGGCTCGACGTGGCCGTTTTCGTCGAGGTAGCCTTCGAGGATGAACTGTGCGTCGGCCGGCACCATCAGGTCGTTGGTGACGCACTTGACCACGCCCAGCGGCGCGCCGCGCAGCGACGCCAGCAGTTCCAGTTCATCGGTCGGCAGGCGCATGGTGGCGGCCACGTGGTCGATCGGGTGGGTGCCCACCGCGAAGGCGATCGGCAGCCGTTCGCCGCGGTTGGCGTGTTCAAGGTAGATCGCGCGCAGGTCGGACGGCGCGATCAGGTCGATGCCGGCGGTGCGGCGGCCGCGCAGCATCAGGCGGCGCACGCCGACGTTGGTCCAGCCGGTGTTCTTGTCGATGACGAAATCGATCGACGACGAGATGTAGGGGGCGCCGTCCAGGCCGTGCTGCAGGTGCACCGGCAGCCTGGTGAAGTCGCAGTCGTCGCCGGTCAGCACCACCTGCTGCACCGGCGCCGCCTCGCGCGCAACCTGGTGGATGCTGGCTTTCCGGCGCAGGCGCTTGAGCACCTCCTGCAGCAGGTTTTCGGAGGTGGTGTCGAAAGCCGCCGCCAGGCGGCTGCGGCTGCCGGCCAGGTTGCCGCACAGCGCGAACGGGGCGGCGTCGCCGGCGCCGGAGGGCCGGTCGAAGATGACCGCTTTCGGGTTGCCTTCCAGCAGGCGCGCGACGTCGGCCAGCTCGACCGGGCCGGCGTGGCGTTCAAATTCGGCCTCGCCTAGCGCGGCGGCAAACCGGCGCAGTTCGAAACGCTCCAGGTCGGGAAGGGCGCTCGCCTGCTCCGCGGCGTTGAAATCGGGATGGGAACTCAATGTTGTCTCCGTATGTCATGATCGGTGTCGACAGGTGTCGACCATCGCAATCTAAAGCACTACGGCACATAACTGAAGCAACAATATCTGATCACTTAATTAGAAAAACTAATTAATTTGACCGCGCCGTTCACGGCTGTTTGGCTCTGTTACCATCGGCTCTCCAGCGCTGCAACTACCAGACATCTACCATCATGCAACCATCATCCCGTCCCCGTTTTATCGTCGGCATCAGCGGTGCCTCCGGCGTCGTTTACGGCATCCGCCTGCTGCAGCTGCTGCGCCAGCTTGATGTGGAATCGCATCTGGTGATGAGCAAGTCGGCCCAGGTCACGCTGGCCCACGAGAGCGACCTGAGCGTGACCGAGGTGCGCGCCTTGGCCGACGTGGTCCACTCCAACAGCGACATCGGGGCCAGCATCGCCAGCGGTTCGTTCCAGGTTTCGGGGATGATCGTGGCGCCGTGCTCGATCAAGACCATGTCGGAGATCACCACCGGCATGACCGGCACGCTGCTGTCGCGCTCCGCCGATGTCATGCTCAAGGAGCGCAAGCGGCTGGTGCTGATGCTGCGCGAGACGCCGCTGCACCTGGGCCATTTGCGCAGCATGACGGCGGTGACCGAGATGGGCGCCATCATTTATCCGCCGGTGCCGGCGTTTTACGCGCGGCCGCAGAGCATCGACGAGATGGTCGACCATACGCTGGGAAGGGTGTTGGACCTGTTCGGCCTCGACGCGAAGACGGTGAGGCGCTGGGATCCCCGGGGCCAGGTGGCCCCGGAGTGACAAACTAACAAACTAATATCTCATCATGCGCCGGTTCCGGCGCATTCAAACTCCCCACCTCGTTCAGTAGGTATAGAACATGCGCTGGATTTCCTTGCTGTCGCTGGTCTTGGTCAAGGCCAGCATCAGCAGGATGCGCGCTTTCTGCGGGTTCAGCGTATCGGAGACCACGAAGTCCAGCTCGTCGTCGTTGGCTTCGCCGTTGCGGGCCACGATGCCCTGACCGACGCGGCTCGAACGCACGATCACTACGCCTTGCTTGCGGGCGGCCGTCAGCGACGGCGTCACCTTGGCGGCCAGGCTGCCGTCGCCCACGCCGGCGTGGATGATACCCTTGGCGCCCGCGGCCACCAGCGCGTTCAGCGCAACTGGATTAACATTGGCGTAGCCGTAGAAAATATCAACCTGCGGCAGTGCGTCCAGTTTGGAGACGTCGAACTCGGTGTCGACCGTGTGCTTGCGGGTCGACGCGTGGTAGAAGTAAGGCTTGTTGCCCTGGATGTAACCCAGCATGCCCAATTCCGGCGTCTTGAAGCTGTCCGGCGTCGAGGTGTTGGTTTTGGTCACGTCGCGGGCGCCGTGGATCTGGTCGTTCATCGCCACCAGCACGCCCTTGCCGACGGCTTCCTGGCTGGCCGCCAGCAGTACGGCGTTGTACAGGTTGATCGGGCCGTCGGCCGACAGCGCGGTGCCCGGGCGCATCGCGCCGACCAGCACCACCGGCTTTTTGCTCTTGACCACCAAGTCGAGGAAGTAGGCGGTTTCTTCCAGCGTGTCGGTGCCGTGGGTGATGACGATGCCGTCCACGTCGGACTGGGCCAGCAGCACGTTGACGCGCTTGGCCAAGGTCAGCCAGTGTTCGTTGCTCATGTTTTCGCTGGCGATCTGGAACACCTGCTCGCCCTTGACCTGGGCCACCTTGGCCAGCTCCGGCACGGCGGCGATCAGGCGGTCCACGCCGACGGTGGCGGCCGTGTAGCCGACCGTGGTGGTGCTGGTGGCGCCACTGCCGGCGATGGTGCCGCCGGTGGCCAGGATGGTCACATGGGCGAGCGGGGCGGCCACTTTGTCTGCCGCCCCGGCATAGCTGCCAAGCAGTAATGCGCAGCACAGCAGCGCCTTGAAGAACCGTGCGGGTATCGGGTGGGACATGTGATCTCCTGATCAGGCTGTAAAGCTTGGGATAATAACAAATACGTGGTCTGTCAACAATGCAAGCCCATGCCGCGTTAATGACTATGCAGAAATTGTTAAGATAGTAGATAATTGCTTACAGATAATTACAAAAGAGAAAACATTATGGATTTGGCTAACACCATGCGCAAGGGCGCGGCGTTAGTGCTGGCTTCCTTGCTGGCCGTGGGCCTGAGTGCTTGCGGCAAGAGCGCGGCGGAAAAACAGCGCGAGGAAGCGGCCACACTGACCAGCCTGGGCGAGAAATATGTGAAGGAAAAGGTGCGGGAGCCGGCGTCGGCGCAGTTCCGCAACCAGTTCATCGGCAAGGGCGGCGCCCCATGCGGCGAAGTCAACGCCAAGGACGCGTTTGGCGGCTACATCGGCTACCAGCGCTACATCTCGGTCGCGCGCGACCTGACCTTGCTGGCGCAGGATGTTTCGCCGGCCGAATTCGAGCAGCAGTGGCAGCAACTCTGTCGCTGAATAAGCGCTATCATTGCCGCATATTGAACGAGGACACGGCATGGAACAGAACCCAGGGAGCGGCAATAGCGCCAGCCCTCATCTCGCATCATCGGACATCGGCAACCGCCGCCACCAGATATTCCCCACGCTGAGCGAAAGCGAATTCGAGCTGCTCAGCCGCTACGGCGAACGCCGCAGCTTCCGCGCCGGCGACATCCTGTTCCGCCAGGGCGACCGCCACATCTCGATGTACGTCATCATCTCCGGCGCGATCGAAATCGAGCGCGGCTCGGCGCTCGGCTCGACCGTCATCGGCAACCACGGTCCCGGCATGTTCACCGGCGAGATCGGCACGCTGGCGGGCCGCGCCGCCGTCGCCACCGGCCGCGTGAAGAGCGACAGCGAATTGATCGTCATCCCCGAGGAAGCCCTGCGCACGCTGGTGATCTCGGAAGCGGCGCTGAGCGAGACCATCATGCGCGCCTACATCCTGCGCCGCGTCGCCTACATGCAGGACCAGACCGGCGGCGTGGTGGTGTTCGGCGCGCGCCATTCGCAGGCGACGCTGATCCTGCGCCATTTCCTGACCCGCAACGGCCAGCCGGCCGCCTACTTCGACGTCGAACTGCACGACGAAACGGCGGCGCTGATGGAGCGCTTTGGCGTCACCGAAGCCGATATCCCGGCCGTGGTCACGCCGTCCGGCGACGTGCTGCGCCAGCCGACGCTGCGCCAGGTGGCCGACAGCATCGGCCTCAGCTCCGACAACATCGACGGCCGCAGCTTCGACCTGGTGGTGGTCGGCGCCGGCCCGGCGGGCCTGGCGGCGGCCGTGTACGCGGCTTCCGAAGGCTTGAGCGTGGCCGTGCTGGACGCCAAGGCGCCGGGCGGCCAGGCCGGTTCCAGCTCCAAGATCGAAAACTATTTCGGCTTCCCGACCGGCGTGTCCGGCCAGGCGCTGGCCGGTCGCGGGCTGTCGCAGGCGCGCAAGTTCGGCGCCGAGGTGGCGGTGCCGGTCAAGGTCAGCTCCGTCAATTGCGAAGGCCCGGATTTCGAAATCGCCATCGACAGCGGCGAGCGTTTGCGCGCGCGATCGATTGTCATCGCCACCGGCGCCCGCTACCGCAAGCCGGACCTGCCGGGGCTGGAGCGCTTCGAGGGGCGCGGCGTCTATTACAGCGCGTCCTTCATGGAAGCGACGTTCTGCGCCAACGAGGAAGTGGTGATCGTCGGCGGCGGCAATTCGGCCGGACAGGCGGCGGTGTTCCTGGCCGGCCACGCAAAGCACGTGCACATCGTGGTGCGCGCCGACGGCCTGGCCTCCAGCATGTCGCGCTACCTGATCCAGCGCATCGAGGCGGCGCCTAACATCACGCTGCATACCCGCAAGCAGATCGTCGAGCTGCAGGGCGAGGACCGGCTGGAGCGCATCAGCTGGCAGCCGGCCGGCGGCGAGGTCAAGACCGCGCCGGCGCGCCACCTGTTCCTGTTCCTCGGCGCGGAGCCAAGCACCGCGTGGCTGGGCGATTGCGTCGATCTCGACGACAAGAACTTCGTGCTGACCGGGCCGCAGGTATCGGGGTCGTCCTCGTGGCCGCTGGAGCGCAGTCCGCACTTCCTGGAGACCAGCCGGCCGCGCATCTTTGCCGTCGGCGACGTGCGCAGCGGTTCGGTCAAGCGCGTGGCCGCCGCTGTCGGCGAAGGTTCGGCGGCGGTGCAGTCGCTGCACCAGGTGCTGGCGTCGGACTAGCGTTAAGTTAAGGTTCTATGCTGCGCAACGGCTTGCTGTGGCGGTGGGCGCGGCGGACCGGCGGATGCTGGCGCGCCGGCCGGCCCAGCGCCTCGCTTGCGCGGTCGTGGCCGAACTGCCACTGGTCGGTCATGTGCTGCACAAAGGTCTCGTAGCTCGGCGGCATGGCCAGTTCGATGCGGTTGCGGCGCCAGTCCAGCTTTTGCTGCAACTGCTGCTTCTCCAGCACCACCGACACGTCCGACGAATCGATGCGCATGTCGGCCAGGTGCGTGTTGGCGTAGCGCAGGCGCGCGTTGCCGTCCACGCCCAGCACGGTGCGCCAGGCGGGAATCGAGAATACCTGGTCGAACGCTTCCTTGAATTCCATGACGACTTCCGTGCCGAGACGGCGGGCGATTTCGACCGGAAACAGGTCCAGCACGCCGCCGATATATTCCTGCCCCTGGTATTGCGCGCAGCGGAAGTAGATCATGTCGGCGATGGAGATGCGGGCGGCGACGGTGATCGGCACGGTGCCGTCGACCAGCAGCTCGCGCGCGACGGCGTGGTCGCCCCAGCGGGCGTCGCTGAGCGGAGAGTCCATGCCCTGCAGCTGGGCGGCGGCGCGTTCGCCGCAAAACACGGTTTCCGCATACAGCTTGCGCTGGCCGCGCGGCTGGCCCACTTCCGATTCGTCGAACAGCAGCTTGCCGCCGATGATGGCGATGTCCACCTCCGGTGTGCCGGTGGCTGGCGGGAAGGGCAGCTGCGCTGGAATCTCGAACAGGTAGTCGCTGAACAGGTCCGGAATCACCGGCGCCCGCGCCGTCGACAACTTGCGCTTGGCGGCGCGCGCCAGGCTGCCGATCAGCGCCGCGCGCCGGGTCGATTTCAGGCTGCACCAGAAGCTGTACATCTCCGGCGAAGACAGCCAGGCCCGTTGCTGCTCCGGATCCGGCAGGTTGTGGATGATGGTGGCGGCGATCGCACCGCCGCAGCTGGCCAGCAGCACATCGGGCGCGCGCCCGGCCTGCCGCAGCGCGGCATACATGCCGATGTAGATGCCGAACCGAAACCCGCCTCCACCCAGCACCATGCAGCGTTTATACGGTTTATACGATTGTTGCGAAGATTGAATTTGTGCTTGCGTCATAGCGAAACCATACCACAGCAAGGGATCTAGCCTTGCAAATATGGCTGCCGTCGCTGTTGGCGGCGCAGTGCCGCGTTGGCGGGTTCGGAGACGTAGCGGGCGACGAGGGCGGCTACCAGCGCCGTCAGGCCGAGGAACAGCAGCAGCCACGGCAGCCTGGCGGCGTAGCTCAGGCTGGCCTTGGTCGCCACGTTGCGCATCGCCGCCAGCACGATGATGTGGAACAGGTAGATCTCGTAGCTGTGCTGGCCGAACCAGCGCAGCGGGGCGATGCGCGGAGCGCGCGAGACGGTGGCGCTGCCAGGCTGCGCCGCGCTTCCGAACAGGAAAGCAGCGCTGGCCATCGCCACCTGCGTGAAGCCCCATACCTCGTGTCCCTCGATACCCCGCAAATACAGCGCCGCCAGCGCGATGCCGCCGATCCAGCGCAGCGCCGTGCCTTGTCGGGCATTGGGTCGCGTACCGTGCGCCAACAGTGCGGTCAGGCAGCCGAAGGCGATGGCGTCGAAGCAGGCCAGATAGCCATACATGAAGAAGATTTCGTTGTCGGTATGCTGGCTGCGGTAGATCGGTCCCGCCACGATGGCGGCACAGCACAGCAGCACGATCAGCCACTGCCTGCGCAACAACAGGCACAATACCGGCAGCAGCAGGTAAAACACCTCTTCCACCGACAGCGACCAGTACACGTTCAGGCAGTAGTTGAAGTAGCCGGCCGTTTGCATCAGCTGGTTATGCCAGAACGTCAGCACCGATCCCGCCGCGACGACGAAGTAGCTGGCCGGCCGGTGCACGCCGCCGTCCGAATTGGAAAAGAAGGGCACCTCCATCAGCCCAAGCGGCACGATGATCGCCAACGCCAGCAGCAGGCAGGGCATGATGCGCGCGAAACGGTATAAATAGAATGTACGGATATCGATGTTCGCCAGGTCGCCCCAGCGCCGCAGCGACGTCGATGTAATCAGGTAACCGGAAACGGTGAAGAACATCGTCACGCCGAAGTTGCCCTGGTAAGCCGCGCGCAGCAGCCAGGCTGGCAGCAGGTCGCCCAGCGGGCTGTTTTTCAAGCCGTAGGCCAGCGTAAAGTGCAGCACCAGCACGCACAATATGGCGACGCCGCGCAGGGCGTCGATATGTTTGTTTCTCATTGATTCGTTCAAAATTGATGCTCCATCAGGATGCGTAGTGTGGCATAGCTTGGCGTCTGCGTGACGCGGTAGCGGCGGCCGTCGGCGTCGCGATAGTCGTGGAACTCGCTGGCTTGCTGGCGCAGCAGGTTGCTGGCCGAGAAGCGCAGCTGCGTCTTCGCATTCATCTTCCACAGCGCGTACAGGTCCAGCTCCCGTTTCGGGCTGCCGCCGATCTCCAGCAACGGCGATTGCCGTACCGGGCCGCCCGCCTGGTAGTTCAAGCTTCCGCCGACGGTGAGCGCCGCGCCGGGCAGGCGATAGTCGGCGCCAAGGTTGGCCGTGAACGGTACCTGGTTCTCCAGGCGGTTGTTCGGCCCCTGCACGCTGTCCACGCTGGACCAGTTGCGGGAGAGATTGGCGCGCAGGTCCAGCGCGGGCGACAGCGGGAGTTTTGCCTCCAGCTCCAGCCCGTGCACGCTGGCGTTGCCCTGGTTGAACGGCGACTCGACCCACTCGCCGTCCTGCTGGAACAGGCGCGTCAGCGTCACGTCGCGGATGCGCCGCACATAGGTGCTGATGCTGACCAGCGCGCCTTCGCCCAGATAGTGTTCATATGCCGCATCCAATCCCCATGCCAGTTCCGGCCGCAGGTAGGGATTGCCCTGTTCATCGGGATTGGTCTGGTTATTGTTGTTGTCGTTGGTGTAGCGGCGCGGGACCAGCTTGGACAACGGCGGCGCCTTGTAGGTACGGCTGATGGCCAGCCGTAGCAGGTCCTTGTTCGGCAGCTGGTAGCGCGATTGCAGCGACGGGCTCCAGACCTGCGAGCGCGAACTGAGCGCATCCGGCGCATTGGCGGCGGTGGCGCGGCTGGCGGTGTCCAGCCGTTCATGGCGCAGGCCCAGATAGAGCGAGTAGCGCTCCGTGACCTGCCATTCGTCCTGAGCGAACAAGGCGATGCGATTGACGGTGGCGCGGTAGTCGGCGTTGTTGGCGCCGGTTTGCACGCCGTCCGGGCCGAACAGGGTTTCGCTGCGGTCCTCGCTGCGGGCCGCATGGCTGGCGTCCCAGCCCAGCGCGATCGCGTGCCGTTCGCCGACCGGGTGGCGATACGTGCCGCTGGCGGTGATGCTGGTTTCGGACGGCCCGGAGTCGACATGATGGCGTCCGGCCGGCTGCAGGTCGCTGTCCTGGCCAATGAAGTCGAAGGTGCCGCTGCGGCGGTTGCTGCTCAGGCCCAGCTTCGTTTCCAGCCTGGCGCCGCTGGCCAGCAGGTGCATCCAGTTCAAGTCGCTGCGCAGCATGCTGAAGTTGGCGGCGAAGTCGGAGACGTTGTGCGGGTATTCGCTGTGCTCACCAATCAACGCCGTTTCATCGGCACGGCGCTGGATCCCGACCCGGCGCAGGTTGGCGAAGCCCAGCCAGGTCAGCGTATCGCCGCCGTCCAACGTCCAGTTCAGGCGCGGCGCGATGGTCAGCGCATCGGTGAGGCCGGATTCGGTTTGCGGCGTGCGACGCAGCAGGATGGTTTCGCCGGCCGTGTTGCGCTGTTCCTCCCAGTCGGTCGACGACGCAGCGTTGCGCTTGCGCGTCAACGTGGCGGCGACGCTGTACGAATAGCCGCCATCCTGGTCCGACAAGGTGGCGGACAGCGCCGGCGTGGTGGCGCCGGCCTGCCTGGCGACGCTGGCGCTCAGCGATCGCTGGCCGCGCTTGACGGTTTTCTTGAGGATGATGTTGATCGCGCCGGCCACCGCGGCGTTGCTGAATTCCGCCGTGGTGCTGCGCATGATCTCAATACGCTCGATCATCTCGGGCGCCACCGAATCGAGCGAAAAGCCCGCTGCGACAGGCTCGCCGTTCAGCATGATCTGCGTGTAGCCGTTGCCCAGGCCGCGCATGCTGATCGCGCCGCCCTGGCCGGGCACGCCGGAGATGCTGATGCCTGGCAGGCGTTTCAGCACGTCGGCCAGCGTCTGGTCGCCCTGGCGGATGATGTCGTCGTGGTTGACGACGATGTTGGTGGTGGTCTCGCGCTGGCGCTGGTCGGCGCGGGCGGCGGTGACCTTGACCTGTGGCGGTTCCGGTGCGTCGTTGTCGGAAGCGTAGGCGCAAGCGCCCACCGCCAGCAGCGCACTGCCGGCAAGATGGTGAATCTGCATAGTTCAGGAACCTAGTTGTTGTCGGCGGATTTTCAGCGCGCGTTTGGTGGCGTGGGCATCCAGGTTGGCGAGCCTGGTGGCGGGGTCGATGGCCTGTTCGCCCTGGCGGATTTCGAAGTGCAGATGCGGACCGGTGGCGAAGCCGCTTTCGCCGACCGCGCCGATCAACTGGCCCGCTTCGACACGGGTGCCGGCTTTGACGGCCACGCTGCTCAAGTGCGCGTACAGCGAACGTTGCGTGCCGTGGTCGACGATGACGGTTGTGCCATAACGCCCATCGTTTTCGGCCAGCGGTCCGGCTGCGATCACCACGCCCGCCGCCGACGCGTGGACCGGCGTGTTGACCGGCGCGGCGATGTCGATGCCCGTGTGCGGCCTGACCGATACGGTGCGCGTTACGCCGAAGAAGCCGCTGACGTGCATCTTGTCGAGCGGGTAGCGCCACGCGGTTTCGCCGCTGTCCGCAAACGGCGCCGTCTGGACGACGATGGCTGCCGGCTGGGGGGAGGTGACCGCCAGCACAGGCTGCAGCATGACGCCGGCCGCCAGCAGCGCAGCCAACGATACGGATACGCCGCAGACGGCGGCGCGGCTCAGCGCCGGCAATGCGCTCTGCTGCATGTGCCGGATGCGCGCGGCGGCGGTGGCGCCGTCAATGCCGCCAAATGCCACGCCTGCCGCCGGCAAGGTTGCGGTTTGCGTCTTCCACTGCAGCAGCAGGGCTTGTGCGTACTGCTTGCGTTGCTGCTGCGGACGTCCGGCCAGCACCTGCTGGTCGCAGGTCAGCTCCAGCGCCCACTCCATCCTGGCGTGCATCCAACGCAGCGCTGGGTTGAACCAGAATACGGTTTGCAGCACTGTCGATATGCCGAGGCACAGCGGATCGCGCGCCCGCCAGTGATGCAGTTCGTGGGCGATGATCATGTGCTGCTGCTCGGCGCTGAAATCGCGCAGATGGCGCGGCAGTAGCAACAGCGGGCGGCGCACGCCGACCAGCATGGGGGAGATGGCGGCGCCGGTTTCCATCACCGCCAGCCGGTGGCGGGCGATATCGGCCAGCTGGCTTGCGCTGAAGGCGCCGTGGGCCAGCAAGTCCTGCGGGGACAGTCGATCGGCGCTTGCCAGCAGTTGGCGCCACAGGCGGCGGGCCTGCAGCAGCCGGAGCAGCGCCCGGGCCAGCCCGCATGCGTAGATCAAGGACCAAAGCGCCGCCAGGATGAGCGCTGGCGGCGGCGGTTTGATGTCGTTGGTGTCGCCGGTGTCGTCGCTTCGCTCGCCGGCGGAAGCGGATGACGGTGAGGTAGATGACGGCGAGGCGGCGGACAGCGGTGTGCCGCCCGGCGTGACGGTACGGATTGACGGCTGGCGGGCCACGGCCGCCGGCTCGCTCAAGGTGACGGTAGGCGCAATGCCAAGCTGCGCGGCGTGCGGCACGAAGGCCAGCAGCGCGGCGCCGGCGGTCACGCCTTGCGCGGCCAGCCACAGCGCGCGGCGCGGCAGCAGGGCGGGCCAGCGGCGCAGCGCGGCCGTCAGCAGCGCCCACGCCAGCAATCCCGTCGCCACGCAAGCGGCGCTGGCCGCCAGCCATTTGAACATCGCCACATAGGCCGGCATCATGGCTTGCCGGCCTCGTCCGATGGCCACTGCTGCAGCATCTGCTCCAGCTGCGCCAGCTCCTGCTGGTCGACCAGCTTGCTGCCGGTGAACATGGTCACCGGCAGCGGTGCATCGATCTCCATCACGCGGCGGCCGAAATCATGCGCAAAGGCCGCCAGCGTGCCGACTTTTTCCAGCAGCGCGCTGTACACGTTCACGCCGTGCGCCGTGTGCTGGCCGACCATCTGCTTTTCCAGCATGCGGTCCAGCGTCTTGCGGGTGGAAGAGAACGACCATTCGAGCTCGCCGGCGACGGCTTCGTGAACCTCGCGCGCGCTCAGCGGCTGCTGTTTCCACAGCGCCTTGAGTATCGTCAATTCGCTGACGGATGGAATAGGGGACATATTTACCTTTCTGCGACCAATGGGGAGATTGTGCGACATGTGTCGCACAGAGTCAAGCCGGAAACGTAAAATTTGTAACATTGCATTTAATTAATTCTTTATATGTTACGATTAAGTTTTTGCTAATTGCCATTTATGTACCGGTGCGCGGCACCGTTATGCGATGCGCTATACAATGCTCGGGGCCGTGGCTATTCCGCCGCCGCCACTTCGGCATTGGAAACACATATGTATTACGGAGAGCGCTTCAACAGCATCACGCACACGGTGGGCGCCGCCCTGGCCGCGATCGGCGGCACGCTGCTGATCGTGCTGGCCGCCCGCACGGGCGATCCCTGGAAAGTGGTCAGCTTCAGCATTTACGCCGTCACCTTGTTTGGGCTGTACCTGACGTCGACGCTGTATCACAGTCTGCGCGGCCGCGCCAAGGACGTGCTGCGGCAGATGGACTACTGCGCCATCTACCTGCTGATCGCCGGCAGCTACACGCCGTTCACGCTGGTGAGCCTGCGCGGGCCGTGGGGCTGGTCGCTGTTCGGCGTGGTATGGGGCCTGGCGCTGATCGGCATCCTGCAGGAGATATGGTTTGCCAAGGGCGCGCGGGTGCTGTCGCTGCTGATCTACGTGGCGATGGGCTGGGTGGCCGTGATCGGCGCCAGTCCGCTGATCGATGCGCTGGGCTGGGCTGGTTTCGGCTGGCTGGCCGCCGGCGGCGTGGTGTACACCGTGGGCATCGCCTTTTTTGTCACCGACCACAAGTGGCGTTATGGCCACGGTGTCTGGCACTTGTTTGTACTGGGCGGCAGCGCCTGCCATTTCGGCGCGGTGCTGCTGTACGTGGCGTAACAACGGAGCAGCAGTGGATATTAATTCAGACGATCTGAAAACCTTCATCACGGTGATCGACAGCGGCACGCTGAGCGCCGCGTCGGTCCACCTGGGCCAGACCACCTCCGGCGTCAGCCGCGCCTTGTCGCGGCTGGAGGAAAAGCTGGCCACCTCGCTGTTGACGCGCACCACGCGCCGCATGGAGCTGACCGAAGAGGGACATCTGTTCCTCGAGCGCGCGCGCGCCATCCTCGGCGCCATGGAAGAAGCCGAAGAGACCATCCGCATCCGCCGCCAGAAGCCGGCCGGCCGCCTGTGCGTGGACGCGGCCTCGCCGTTCATGCTGCATTGCGTGGTGCCGCACATGGCCGAGTTCCGCGCGATGTATCCGGAGATCCGGCTGGAGTTGAGCAGCAACGACCAGATCGCCGACCTGATCGAGCACCGCACCGACATCGCCATCCGCATCGGCGCGCTGACCGATTCGACCTTGCATGCGCGCGCGCTCAGTTCCAGCCCGCTGTACGTGCTGGCCAGTCCCGAGTATTTGCGCCGCCACGGCACGCCGGACACGCCGGAAGACCTGGCGCGCCATTCGCTGATCGGCTTTGCCCAATACGAGCAGGGCAACAACTGGCCGCTGCGCCACAGCAGCGGCAACAGCCTGCCGATCACGCCGTCGATTTCCGCGTCCAGCGGCGAGACGCTGCGCCAGCTGGCGCTGACGGGGCAGGGCATCGTCTGCCTGGCGGACTTCATGACCCGCGCCGACATCGAGGCGGGCCGGCTGGTCAAGGTGCTGGAACCGAGCTACACCGGCTATTGCCAGCAGATCCACGCGGTCTACTACCGCAACACCCAGCTGGCGCAGCGGATCAGCTGTTTTCTCGAATTCCTGCAGCAAAAACTCTGATCAGCGGGAGTGTGCGGCTCCGTACAGAGAGCGCTCGTCCGCGGCGCTACACTGGCCTTGCATGCTTGGAGTGCCTCATACAAGATATACAAGAGGTGCTCGGCAGCAGGTAAGCCGGTAGCCTCAAGTACCGGCACCAACAACGATGTTGCCGCTACTGGGAGGCCATCATGTCGCAGACTACTCATCCATCAAAATATCTGGTGCGCGCCTACCTGGAACGCCGGTCGCATGAAGTCAAGCCGCCGCCTACGCCGGAAGAAATCCGGCGCCAGCTCGGCTGGGGCATGATGATGTTCGAACAGAAGGTCAGCAACGGCGGCCGCTCCTGAGCTGAGCCTCGCCGACACGACTCACGCACCCCCGGCGTGAGTTTTTTTCGCCATTCACCCGTCCTTTTCCGCCGTTCGCCGAATAGCCGTTTCCCCGCCAGCCGTTCCCCGGTATTGTTCTATCCATACCGACTTGGGGGACTGACATGAGTATTTACACCGCATACCGCTGGCGCCAACAGATAGTCTGGGGCACGGCGCTGATCGCCGCCGGCTGCGTGCTGCTGCTGGACCGCGCCGGCATCATCGAATTGGATTTCAACCCGCTGAGCTTCTGGCGCTGGTGGCCATGGCTGCTGGTCATCAGCGGCATCACCAAGATCATCCCGCCGACCACGCCGCGCTACTTCCTCAACGGCCTGTGGGAGATTTTCTTCGCCGGCTGGTGGTATGTGTCGTTCAACCACATCTGGGGCCTGGGCTTCGGCGAAACCTGGCCGGCGCTGGTGGTGGCCTGTGGCCTGGGCATGCTGCTGCGGCCTTTGCTGGACAATATCTTCCCTTCGACCAAGGAGCCGAAATGAGCTCGAAACGCCAAAAAACTCCCGCGTCGCAGATGATCGTCGGCCTGTTCGTGGTCGCTGTCGGCATGGTGTTCCTGCTCGATAACCTGGGCTGGCTGGATATCGACTTCACGCTGCACCTGTGGCCGACCGCGCTGATCTTCTTCGGCGTGCTGAAAGTGGTGCAGACCCGCACCACCGCAGGCGCCATCGTCGGCGGCGCGCTGATCCTGGTCGGCAGCGTGATCCTGCTGAACGAGACCGGGCTGATTTCCATCGGCTGGCGCTCGCTGTGGCCCTTGCTGCTGATCGCCGCCGGCCTGTCGGTGGTGTTCAAGTCCACCAACGGACGTTCGCTGCTGGAGCAGTTCAACAGCCCGCTGGAAAAAACCAGCGACGACAGCGTCATCAACATCACGGCCGTCATGGGCGGTTTCAAGCGGCGCATCACGACGCCGGATTTCCGCGGCGGCGAGATCACCGCGCTGATGGGCGGTTGTGAACTCGATCTGCGCCAAAGCTCGATCAATGGCGAGGCGGTGCTGAACGTGTTCTCGATGTTCGGCGGCGTCACCATCAAGGTGCCTATCGACTGGACCGTGGTCCTGCAGGGCACACCCATCATGGGCGGCTTCGAGGAAAAGACGGTGCCGCCGACCACGCCGGACAAGCGCCTGATCGTGCGCGGCTACGCCATCATGGGCGGCCTGGAAGTGCGTAACTAGGCATGCAGGAGATTTCCTCCAGCCGGCGCGGCACCGTCATCTACCTGACGGTGTGGCTGTTCCTGGGCATCGCGCTGGGCGGCGTGATTTCGCTGGCCAGCGATGCGCCGGCCGGCAACGCGATGCTGTTCGCGATTCCGATGAACCTGGTGTACGCCTTCGCCGCCGGCTACTCGGCCTACTATCTGTGCCGCGCCTATCCGCTCGGCAGCCGCCGGCCCGGCGCGATCGCGCTGGTGCTGACGGTGGCGGCGGTGGTGTCGGGTTTCCTGTGGCTGGTGGTTGGGCGCGTGTGGAACGGCGCCTGCCTGACGCTGGGAACGGCATGGGCGGGCATAGAACTCAGCCCGCACCTGTCGGCGCTGATCGTCGGCCTGGGCATACTGCTGTACGGCTTTGCGGCGGCGGTGCATTACCTGGTGATCGAATTCCTGCGCGCCAAGAGCGCCGAGCAGCGCGAGCTTGAATCGCTGCTGATGGCGCAGGAGGCCGAGCTGCGCATGCTGCGCACGCAGATCGATCCGCACTTCCTGTTCAACAGCCTCAATTCCATCAGTGCGCTGACCTCGCAGGACCCGAAGGCAGCCCGCCGCATGACGCTGGAACTGGCCAGCTTCTTCCGCCAGAGCCTGGGCATGGAGGCGCATAAAAAAGTCACGCTGGGCGAGGAGATGGTGCTGATACGGCACTTCCTCGCCATCGAGCAGGTGCGCTTCGGCGCCCGGCTGCAGGTGGAAGAAGCGGTGGAGGACGAGGCCGCCGCCTGCCTGGTGCCGCCGATGATCATTCAGCCGCTGGTGGAGAACGCCGTCAAGCACGGCATCTGCAATATGACGGACGGCGGCACCATCCGCGTCAGCGCGCGGCGCGCCGGATCGGTGCTGCATATCCGCGTCGACAACCCGGTGGACGAGGACATGCCGTCGGCGCCAGCCAGCGGCCATGGCATCGGCCTGACCAACGTGCGCCAGCGTTTGTCCGGCGCTTATAAACACGAGGCCAGCATCCATTGGGGCCGCAAGGAAAACAGCTTTGGCGTGGAGATCGCAATGCCCGCGCAAACAAGCGAAGACGGAGAATAGAGCATGCGTGTCATTATCGTGGACGATGAAATGCTGGCGCGCGGCGTGGTGCGCGAATACCTGGCCGAGCATCCCGACGTGGAGGTGGTGGCGGAATGCGCCAACGGCTTCGAGGCCGTCAAGGCGATCACCGAGCTGGCGCCGGACCTGGTGTTCCTCGACATCCAGATGCCCAAGCTGGACGGCTTCGAAGTGGCCGAACTGGCGGGCAGCAAGACCCGCTACATCTTCGCCACCGCGTTCGACCAGTATGCGATCAAGGCGTTCGAGTTCCACGCGCTCGACTATCTGCTCAAGCCGTTCAGCCAGCAGCGCTTCGACCAGGCGCTGGCGCATGCGCGCGCCAATCTGGGCAAGGGCGCGGGCGATGCTGCGGTGGAGAACATGGTGCGCGAGGCGGCCGGCCGCAACAAGCCGCTGGGCCGCGTGCTGATACGCGACGGCGCCAAGGTCCACGTCATCAACAGCGAGAAAATCGAGGTCATCGAAGCGCAGGACGACTACGTGCAGATCCGCTCGGAGGGGAAATCCTATCTGAAGAACCAGCGCCTGACGGAGCTGGAGGGGCAGCTCGACGCCGGCCAGTTCCTGCGCATCCACCGTTCCTACGTCGTCAACATCGCCTGCGTCGACCGCATCGAGCAGGCCACCAAGGACAGCCACGTGGCCATCCTCAAGGACGGCAGCAGGATCCCGGTCAGCCGCAGCGGCTACCAGAAGATCCGCGATGTCCTGCAGTAGGACGACGGCTATTTCTGGCCGTCTGCCTGGGCCTGGTGGGCCACCTTGACGTCGGAGGCGCGGCGCGCGCCGTCGCCGGACAGTACCCGCAATATGGTGGCCTGGGAGACGGCATGGGTCGACAGATAAGCCCATGCATGGGCGGCGCCTTCGACGGCATCGATAACTATGGCATGTTGAATCGCTGCCGCGAGGCGAGCATTTTCTCGGGGGCGCATAGGAGCATCCTTACAAACTAAGAGCTCACGGCGCTGAGGTGAGGTGATAAACAGTCGAGTCGCGCGAAGGTGGGGCGCTTTGAAGCTGGTCGATTTCAATATACCAGACATGCCGCCGGCACTCCATTGCATATTGCTATCGTCTGGCGCCGTTCGATTCAATGCGCCACCAGGCCGGCATCAGCTGCTGGATTTCGGGCCGGCCGAAGCGGTCGTCGATCAGGTAGACGGTGCCGCGGTCGGACTGGGTGCGGATCACGCGGCCGGCCGCCTGCACCACCTTCTGCATGCCGGGGAAGGTGTAGGTGTAGTCGTAGCCGGCGCCGAAGATGGCGTCCATGCGCTGGCGGATCTGCTCGTTGACCGGGTTGATCTGCGGCAGCCCCAGCGTGGCGACAAAGGCGCCGATGAGCCGCGCGCCCGGCAAATCGACGCCTTCGCCGAAGGAGCCGCCCAGCACGGCGAAGCCTATGCCCTCGCTGTCGAGCGTGAAGCGGGACAGGAATTGCGCGCGTTCGGCCTCATCCATGCGGCGCGACTGGCGCCACACCGGCACCTGCGGATGATGCTCGGCGAACTGGTTGGCGGCCTTTTCCATGTAGTCGAAGCTGCTGAAGAAAGCCAGGTAGTTGCCCGGCTGGCGCTGGTACTGCGCGCCCATCAGCTCGGCGATCGGCCGCAGCGACTGCTGGCGGTGCTGGTAGCGCGTCGAGATGTGCGCGGCCACCTGCACCGACAGCTGCTCCGCCACGAAGGGCGATTCGACGTCGACCCAGGCCGTGGTGTCGGGCATGCCGAGCATGTCGCCGAAGTAGTTCCAGGGACTGAGCGTGGCCGAGAACAGCGCCGTGGCATGGGTGCTTTCAAAGCGCGGCTTCAGGTACGGCGCGGGCACGATGTTGCGGATGCACAGCACCGAATTGCTGTGGCTGGCACGCGCGCCTTCGGATTTTTCGATGTCGAACAGCGCGTGCTCGCCGAAGGTTTCCGCCAGCCGCGCGAACAGCAGCGCGTTGAAGTAAAAGTTCTGCAGGTCGGCGTCGACGTAGGCCGGATGGTCGGCCATGTAGTCGGAGATGGCGGTGGCCGCCGTCTGCAGCGCGCCCATGAATTTTTCCGGCAGCGTGGCGTAGGACTGGTAGTCGGCGGACTGGTCTTTTTCCAGCTGGTTCCACTGGCGGTGCACGCGGTCCAGCGGCTTTTTCAATTCCTCCGGCACCGCCTTGCGCAGCAGGCGCAGGCCGGCGTGCTCCATGTCGGCCGAATACATCTTGCGCGCGCGAGAGACCATGTTGTGCGCCTCGTCCACCAGCACGTTGACCTTCCAGTCGTTGAGCAAGGTCAGGCTGTGCAGCATGGCGCTGATGTCGAAGTAATAGTTGTAGTCGCCGATGACGATGTCGCACCAGCGCGCCAGTTCGCTGCTCAGGTAGTACGGACACACCTCGTGCGCCAGCGCCACGGCGCGCAGCGTGTCGCGGTCCAGCGCGAGGAAGGGGCCGTTGCCTTCGGCCGGCGGCCGCATGATGTCCAGCGCGGCCTGGCGCGCGGCCGGCAGGCGGTCGTAGAAGCCCTTGGCCAGCGGGCAGGACTCGCCGTGGCAGGCCTTGTCCGGGTTGACGCAGGCGCTGGTCTTGGACGCCATCTCCAGCGTGCGCAAGGGCAGCAGCGGCGCGCCGCTGCGGATCACGTCGACCGCGTCCAACGCCATCTGGCGGCCGGAGGTTTTCGCGGCCAGGAAAAACACCTTGTCGACGCCATGTTCGGCGCTGGCCTTGAGCATCGGGAACAGGCTGCCGACGGTCTTGCCGATGCCGGTGGGCGCTTGCGCCAGCAGGCATACGCCGCGGTTGCTGGCCTTGTACATGGCCTCCGCCAGCTGGCGCTGGCCGGGGCGGAAATCGGCATGGGGGAAGCGCATCGCCTTCAGCTGCAGGTCGCGTTCGGCGCGGTGCGCCATCTCCTGTTGTGCCCAGTCGAGGAACAGGCCGCACTGATGTTCGAAAAAGGCCCGCAGGCCGGCCGCCGTGTGCTCTTCGTGCAGCAGGGTTTCCTTCTGGCTGCCGATATCGAAGTAGACCAACGCCAGGTTGACCTTCCGCAGGCCCTGGTCCTGGCACAGCAGGTGGCCGTAGACCTTCAGCTGTGCCCAGTGCAGCGCGCGCTGGTTGTCCGGCATCTTCTTCAGGTCGCCGCGATAGGTCTTGATTTCCTCCAGCCGGTTGGCGCGGAGGTCGTAGCCGTCGGCGCGGCCGCGCACCCGCAGCGGGCCGAATTCTCCGCTCAACGCGATCTCGGTCTGGTAATCGTCGTCGCGGCGCGAGGCCACGACCGCGTGGCCGGCGATGCCTTCCTGCGCGGTGGGCGACGGCGTGAAGCGCAGGTCGAGGTCGCCGGTCTTGGCGGTGAACTCGCACAGCGCGCGCACGGCGACGGTGTAGCGGGCGGACTGCGTCATGCCGCCCACTGCAGATAGCAGACCGACACCGGCATCTCGTGCGCGGCGCAATAGGCGATCCAGCGCAGCTGGTTGTCCTGCAGGCGGTCGCCGGGGCCTTTCACTTCGATCATGTTGTAGCGGCGCTCGGCCGGCCAGAACTGGATCAGGTCCGGGAAGCCGCTGCGGTTGGCCTTGATGTCCTCGAGGATGCGCTCGAAGGCGCGCCGCAGGTGCAGCGCCGGGATGCAGTCCAGCGCCAGGACCAGCAATTCCTCGTCGATCGCGTCCCAGTACAGGAAGGGCGACTGGATACCTGCCTTGGCGGCGTAGTTGGCCAGGATGGTGGCCCGGTACTGTTCGCCGTCCAGCTGCGCCAGCGCCGCCGCGAACTGCTGCGCGCGGCGGCGCTGGAAGTCTGCGCTGTGCAGGTCGGCCGGACCGCGATGGTAGGGGTGGAAGAACGCGCCGGGGATGGGGCAGAACACGGCGTCCCAGCACAGCAGGCCGAACAGCGAATTGATCAGCGAGTTTTCCACGTAGTAGACCGGCGCGTCGTCGCGCGTCAGGTGGTCGCGCACGACGAATTCAACGTAGTTCGGTTCAGCCGGCGGCGGCAGGCTGAGGTCGATGCGCAGCGCCTGCGCGGCGGTCGCCGGCGGCGGCTTGGCGTGGCCCAGCTTGCGCGCCAGGCGCGGCGCCATGCGCAGCAGCTGCTGTTGTTCGGCCGGGCTTTCCGGTTGCTCCAGCGCCGTCTGCAGCAGCTCGAAGGCGGCGCGCGGCTGCTCGTCCTTTTCCAGCACGCGCACCGCGCGGGCGCGGGCGCCGGGATAGTTGCAGCTGGCGTACAGTGCGTGCGCGGCCTTCCAGTCGGCCAGCTTTTCCAGATGCTGGGCGATCTGGAAGGTCAGCTTGTCGCGGCGGCTGCGCAGCCATTCGTTGTCGTCCGGGCAGGGAGGCAGGGCGGCGATGACGGCGGCCGGATCGTCGCCTTCGATGAAGCGTTCGTGGCAGCGGTGCAATGCCAGGAAATCGTCGATGTCGCGGCGGTTGCGGAAGCCGCGCGCGGCCGGCGAGAACTCCACTTTCTCGTACTGGTAGATGCCGAGGTCGGACAGCACGAACTCGGTCCAGTCCTGGTGGTAGTTGCCGAAGAAGATAAGGCGCAAACGGTCGCACAGTTCCTGCGCCAGGTTGCGGTAGGCGTGGTCGCCCGAGCCCTGGTACCAGCCGGAGAAGCGGTGCTGGCCGTCGAAGTGTTCGCGCAGCGCTTCCAGCTGCTCGGCCTTGCGCAGGTGCTTGACGTGCGGCGCCAGCTGGAAGATCTTGCCGATCTCCGGCTTTTGCAGCAGGTCGAACAACTGGTCCAGATCGACCAGCGGGTCTTCCTCGATCAGGCCGAGCGCCGCCAGCGGACGAGCGGCCTCGTGCGTGCTGCCGATTTCCGCGTACACCAGCTTGCTGGCGCGGAACACCGTGCCTTTGCGCATGACCATGCGCACGAACAGCGCGCGCGAGGCTTGCGGCAGCGTGGGGAAGGAGGTGATGAAATCGCGTTCCTCGGCGGTCAGCAGATCGTCGTAGCGGTCGCCTATCCACGTCAGTACCTGTTGGAAGTTATCCAGGTAATACAACGGATTTTCAAGAACTTTGATCATTGCGGGGGAGTTGCGGGCGATTAACTGTGTTTATGTACAGTGTATCGTGTTCCGCCGTGCTTGCCCAGCAAAATAAAAAAGCCAGGCGCGCAGGCCTGGCTGATGGGGGAGCTTGCTGCGCTTATTTTTTCGCGGCCTTGGCGGCCTTGGGCGTGGTTTGCTCGACCAGCGCGCTGGCCTTGGCGATCTGGGTTTCCACCGCTTCCACCGCCTGCTTGGTGGCCTTGGTCACTTGTTCGTAGCCGGTGAAGGCGTTGTCGATCGCTTTCTTGACGATCTCCACCGCGTTTTCCGAGCCGGGACGCACGTTCTTGGTCACGTCGTAGATCAGCGCGCTCAGCGTGCTTTTGGCTTCGGTCATGTGGGCGTCGGCGGCACGGGTGAATTCTTCGCGGATCTCGGCGATGATCACGCCCAGCTGCTGGTTGTAGGCCGCGGCGCCGGCCATGCCGGGCTGCACCTTGGCGGCGGCCAGGCTCATGGCGGCTTTCGGATCGGCGGTCTGGCTGATTTCCTTGCCGGCGGCGAGGCCGTCTTCAAGGCTGGATTTGGCGGTGGCCATGTTCAGGGCGACGACTTGCTCGACCCCTTGCACGGCTTTGTTGGTCAGGGCATTAAAGGTTTCAAGCTGAAACTCAAACAGTGCTTTGGTGGCGTTGGCAAATTGTTCGGGATTTGTAAACATACAGTCTCCTCATGATGACGATGGGATGTAGCTGATGATGCCCCGGGGTTCCCCCTGTTGTTGCAGCCCCATTATTTAGCAATAACCAGCTTTTCGCAACGGCTATCTTTGTAGGGCCCGGAGTCCTTTTCCCAGCCCGGCCCCAGCGGCGTTTGCGAACAGCTGAGGTAGCCGTCTATCTTGCTGCGCCACTTGTACCAGGGCGCGGGGCCTGCGCTCAGGTTGGCACAAGACAGGCCCAGCAGCAGGGCGCACATCGCGGAGTGTTTGATTTTTCTCATGATTCAGGCAAGTTGTCGCACGCAGACGCGGTTGCGGCCGCCGTTTTTTGCAGCGTACAGCAAATCGTCGGCGGCTGCGATCATGTTGAGGTGAGCGGTGTGGGTGGCGCTGGCGAAGTCCACGCTGGCCACGCCGAAGCTGGCCGTGACGGCGATCCGGCGTCCGTCGTGCTCGACCGGCGCGGCGGCCAGCGCCTGGCGCAGGCGCTCGGCCAGCAGCTCGCCGCCGGCCAGGTCGGTTTCCGGCAGGATCAGCAGGAACTCTTCGCCACCGTAGCGCACCACGCTGTCGACGCTGTCGCGCGTCATCGATTGCAGCAGCGTGGCGAAGCGCTGCAGCACCGCGTCGCCGCCGTGGTGGCCGTAGGTGTCGTTGACGGCCTTGAAGTGATCCAGGTCGCACATGATGACGGTCAGGCTCAGCCGGTAGCGCTGGGCCCGCGAGATTTCCGTTTCCAGCAGCTGGTTGTGCAGGTGGCGGCGGTTGTAGCAGCCCGTCAGCGGATCGCGCACCGACAGGTTTTTCAGCACCGTCTGCGCGCTGTATTCGTCGCGCAGCAGCATCTGGTAGCGCCGCGCGGCGACGTAGCCGAACAGGTTGGCCATGGTCAGCAGCGCCGCCATCGTCGCCAGTTCGGCCGTGCGCAGATTGCCCAGCAGCGCGGCCAGGGCGACGAAGCCGGCGGTGGCCGGCAGCGCGATCGCGCCGGCGTACAGCAGCCGGTTCGGGATGTAGATGTAGATCACGGTAATGACGATGGACATCGAAATCGAGTGCAGCGAAAACTCGTTCGGCCGTAACGCGGCGATCAGCAAAAAGCCGGCGGCGCCGGCCGTTTCCACCAGGCTGGCCACCATCCTCGTGATGTAGATCGAACGCGGATAGCGCCGCAGCAGCATCAGGCTGCCGAGCGCGGTGGCCGCCACCATCAGGCGCGCGCCGACCAGCAGCAGCGTGCGGCCGCCGTAGCCGACCCAGATCACGTCGGTGACGGCAAAACTCAGATAGAACAACGAACAAAACAGGAAGGTCACGCGCAGCTGCGCCTGGGTCATGGCCAGGTGATGGCGCAGGAACGCCTTCTCGGTCCTGGCATCGCGATACTCGCAACGCAAGGCCGCCACTTCCGACTTCTGCGATGGGGCAGATCGTGAATGCAAGGCTGGTCTCCGCTATGCCGGCTGGCTGCCGGTCTGGTAGCGTTCATTATACGACTGCAACAATTGCGTATAGGAAAATATTTGACCGGCCTTCAGAGCGGGGCGACCTTGGGCAGGCGCATGGTAAAGCTGGTGCCCAGCACCGGCGTGCTGGCGACTTCGATGCGCCCGCCGAGCACGCCGGTGACGATGTTGTGCGTGACGTACAAGCCCAGCCCCGAGCCGCCCGAGCCGAGCCGGGTGGTGAAGAAGGGGTCGTAGATGCGCGGCAGGTGGGCGGCGGGAATGCCGGCGCCGTTGTCGCTGACGGTGATGGCGATCTCGCCGTTGCCGGCGTCCTGGGCGCGCACCGTGATGGCGCCCTGCGTCAGCCCGTTGAAACCGTGCACGATGCTGTTTTCGATCAGGTTGCCCAGCGCCTGCTCCAGCGGGCCGGGATAGCTGTCCAGTTCCAGCCAGTGCTCGATGTCCTCCACCAGTTCCAGCCCATGCTGCCTGACCTCGCCCTGCATGGCTTGCAGCAGTTTCGCCACCAGGTCGCCCAGCACGAAGCGGCTGCGCTGCGAGCTGGCGCTGTCGACCGCGATGCGCTTGAAACCGGCCACCAGCGCGGCGGCGCGGTTGAGGTTGCGCAGCACCACCTCGTCGGCCGCCGCCGCCTGATCCAGATAGGCCGCCAGCACCGAGCGCCGCAAGCCGCCCTCCAGGTCGTGCCGCAGTTCTGCGGTGCGCTCGCTCATGCTGCTGGCCATCGTCAGGCTGTTGCCGATCGGCGTGTTCAGCTCGTGCGCCACGCCCGCCACCAGCGCGCCCAGCGCCGCCAGCTTGTCGCGCCGCACCAGTTCCTCCTGCGTCATGCTGAGGTTGGACAGCGCCGTGGTCAGCTCCTCGTTGGCATGCTCGGCCTCGTCCTTGGTGCGTTGCAGTTCGGCGGTACGCGCCTGCACCAGCTCTTCCAGGTGCTCGCGATGGCGGCGCAGCTCGGCCTCGCGCCGGGTGCTGGCGATGGCG
This sequence comes from Duganella sp. Dugasp56, assembly GCF_047304105.1. Classification (NCBI taxonomy): domain Bacteria; kingdom Pseudomonadati; phylum Pseudomonadota; class Betaproteobacteria; order Burkholderiales; family Oxalobacteraceae; genus Duganella; species Duganella sp. Dugasp56. The sequence continues at coordinate 2,904 of NZ_JBGLYQ010000012.1, read as the reverse complement.
ATGCCGGCCATGTGCGTGGCGGCCTTGATCAGGCTGCGGTCCTCGTCGGTCGGGCTGCGCGTTTCGCGGTAGTACATGGCGAAGCTGCCCAGCACCGTGCTCTTGTCGAGCAGGATGGGCGTGGACCAGCAGGCGCGCAGGCCGTATTGCGCGGCCAGCTCCTTGTACGGCGCCCACAGCGGATCGTTCATGATGTCGCTGACCACCACGGTTTCCTTGCGGAAGATCGCGGTGCCGCAGGAGCCGACCGTGGGGCCGATCTGCGCGCCGTGGATGGCCTGCAGATAATCCGGCGGCAGGCTGGGGCCGGCGGCGGACAGCATGGTCGTGCCGTCGTCCGCCAGCAGCATCACGCTGCACAGCACGGGCGGCGCCTGCGATTCCACCAGCAGCATCAGCTTCTCCAGCGTCTCGTTCAGCGGCGCGCCACGGGCGATCATTTCCAGCAACGCGTTCTTGCCGTCGCGTAGTTCCTCGGCCAGCTTGCGGCTGCTGACATCGACGATGCGCACGTGCATCAGGCGGAAGTCGGGCGTGTTCAGCGGCACCATGCGCAGCTCGCACGCCAGCTGCCTGCCCGAGCTATGGCGCATCGTCAGTTCGAACACCTGCACCGCGCCGGCCATCACCTGCTCGACCACGGCGTCAAGCACCGTGGCGGAAGACTGTCCGTCCGGCTGCAACGGCGGGCACAGCGACAGCAGGTCGGTTTGCACCAGCTCGGTCTCGGTCATGCCGAACAGCGTGCGGGTGCTGCGGTTGACGTCCAGGATCAGGTTGGTGCCACGCTGCATCAGCACGACGGCGTCGGGCGAGCCGGCCAGCATGTTGTGGTAGTTGACCTCCAGCGTGGCCATGGTCGGCGCGTTGCGCTTGAGCGGCGCTGGCTTGACCCGGCCCAGTTGCAGCAGGATTTTTTCGGCCATGTCGTCAGCCGGGAAGGACAGCGGCAGGTAGGCGGCCGCGCCGGCTTCGGCGGCTTGCTCGCGTTCCTCGCTGTCGGGCATGCCGGACAGCAGGAACACCGGCAGCCCGTCGCCGCAGATCTGCTTGAGGCGCTGGCACAGTTCCAGCCGGGCGCTGCCGGCCAGCGCCGCATCGAGCAAGGCCAGCGCGACACCGCCTTGCGCGGCCAGCGCCAGCGCTTCGTCGCCGCGGCCGACCACCTCCGCCCGCAAACCGTGGCCGCTCAGCATGGGCCTGAGCGTCGCCAGGTCATAGGCCGAGTTGGTGACGATGAGCACGAGTTGAGGCGGATCCGAGGGTGAAGGCTGCATCATGGGCTGGGATGGGCATTCCATAGGCGAATTGGGACCAGTTTCACAGGATGGTGATGCCTGGTCAAGCGATTATGCCGCGATTCGGGCCTTTCTGCCCGATCATGCCGCCTGCCGCGCATTGGCCTCCTGCGCCTGTTTGATCAGGGGGAAATTGTCCTCGATCCAGTCGACCAGCACCTCGAGCCGCTCGGCCGCCTCGCGCCCCAGCGGCGTCAGGCTGTACTCGACGTGCGGCGGCACCACCTGATGCGCCACGCGCAGCACCAGGCCGTCGACGGCCAGCGCGTCCAGCGTCTGCGCCAGCATTTTCTCGCTGACGCCGCCGACCGCCCGCCGCAGCTGGCTGAAGCGATGCGTGCCGTCCAGCAGCACCACCAGCACCAGCACGCCCCAGCGGCTGGTGATGTGACCCAGGACCAGCCGCGACGGGCAGTCCGCCGCCATCAGCTGGCCGCGCTGGGCGCTGACGCCGGCGGCGAGGGTGTTGCGCAGGGATTTGCTGGTTTTGGGCTGGCTCATGGCGGTTTCCGGTGGGTGGGGGTACTTACCAAATTGTACGTACTTACAATTCGTAAGTACAGAGTTTATGATGGTTTCAACCGCGCGGAAACCTCCCCGCGGCAGCCAACCAAGAGGACTACATCATGATTATCGTTACGGGTGCTACCGGCCAACTGGGCCGCCTGGTGATTGCCAGCCTGTTGAAAACCGTTCCTGCCGCGCAGATCGTCGCCGCCGTGCGCGACGTCGCCAAGGCGGCCGACCTGGCCGCGCAGGGCGTGCAGGTGCGGCGCGCCGACTACAGCGATCCGGCGTCGCTGGACGCGGCCTTCGCCGGCGCCGGCAAGGTGTTGCTGATCTCGTCGAGCGAACTGGGCCAGCGCGTGGCGCAGCACCGCAACGTGATAGCCGCGGCGGTGCGCGCCAAGGCCGGCCTGCTGGCCTACACCAGCGTGCTGCATGCCGACACGTCGGCGCTGGGCCTGGCCGAAGAGCACCGGCAAACGGAGGCGGCGGTGCGGGCGTCGGGCCTGAACTACAGCCTGCTGCGCAATGGCTGGTACGTGGAGAACTATACCGGCGGCCTGGGCGCGGCGCTGGCGCACGGCGCGCTGGCCGGCGGCGCGGGCGAGGGCAGGATCTCGGCGGCGGCGCGGGCCGACTATGCCGACGCGGCCGCCGCCGTGCTGGCGTCCACGCAAGCGGTCGAGCAGGTCTATGAACTGGCGGGCGATACCGCGTTCACCTTGGGTGATCTGGCGGCGGAACTGTCGCGCCAGTCGGGCAAGGACATCCCGTTCCACAACCTGCCGCAGCAGGATTACCGCGACATGCTGCTCGGCGTCGGATTGCCGGCGCCGCTGGCCGAGCTGATCGCCGATTCGGATGCGCAGGCCGCCAGGGGCGCGCTGTACGACGGCAGCGGCACGCTGGGCAAGCTGATCGGCCGTCCGACCATCTCGCTGGCGGACGCCGTCAAAGCGGCGCTGTAAATGAAAAAAGCCTCCATCTCGTATGAACTCGATGGAGGCTTTCTTGCGGAATTCTGTGGTGCCCACGGAGGGACTCGAACCCCCACACCTTGCGGCACATGGACCTGAACCATGCGCGTCTACCAATTCCG
>NZ_JBGLYQ010000129.1:0-264 GCF_047304105.1 Duganella sp. Dugasp56 | reverse complement strand
GAGTAGGAGAAACCGGAGATCTGCTCCGGCCACTTGGGGGCGGTGACAGGGCGATTGATCAGCGCCCAGAAGACGGTAAACAAGGCCGCGATGGCGAGCACCACGACCAGGTTGACTCCAAATTTACGCGATGACATGGTTATTTCAGGTTCCAAAGGCTGTGGAACGAAGGAACGGTTGGCTGCGGCCAAAGTGCGCGCATCCTTCACCGGCAGCTCACTGTACGTACATCGGACAGTGAAATGCCTGACGTTGGGCAATTGG
>NZ_JBGLYQ010000128.1:0-271 GCF_047304105.1 Duganella sp. Dugasp56 | reverse complement strand
GGCTGACACCGTACAGGAGGCAAAAAGCTGGCTTTCATCGGCGTTAGCCCAGGCCGACACGCTGGAAGTTGGTCACGGTATTGGTCCGGTTCACCACTTCCACGCCTGGTGGTGAGCACCGTACTATAGCTGCTTTGGTTATTGTCAGCCTTTGGCACTGACATTCAGGGATGAAACCAATGCAGCTAAGAATTACCAGTCGAAAAAAACTCACCTCTCTATTATGCGCTCTTGGGCTAATTTCCATCATTGCAATTTATCCGCGTCAGAC
>NZ_JBGLYQ010000127.1:0-271 GCF_047304105.1 Duganella sp. Dugasp56 | reverse complement strand
CATCAAGCCCAGCAGGGTGCCGTGCGCCAGACGCAGGAAGGGCCGGTTGTCCACCTCACCCCAGGTGATCTGGCCTTTGAAGCCTCTGGGGATGTGGGCCAGTGCCTGCTTGTAGGCCCGTTCATACACCTCGGTGGCTTCATCCTGCAGGCCCAGTGCCCACAACCGGTTGGCAATGAAGTTCTGAATTTCCAGGTTATACGGCGTGGTGGCTTCCAGCTTGCGCGCTTGCATCAGCGCCTGCTTGTGGCTGAGCTGGCCTGCCTCCAAC
>NZ_JBGLYQ010000126.1:0-273 GCF_047304105.1 Duganella sp. Dugasp56 | reverse complement strand
GAGTCGGGCAAGACTGAGTCCTCCCATGACTCGGAGTCGGGCGACAGCACTGCGGAGCACTCGGCAGTCAGTGATCGCTCGGCAGAGACTGACGCTTCTCAGCGCGAGTCTTCTGTGGAGGGCCACACCGAGTCCGGTTCCCACGATTCGCAGTCGGATTCAGTATCCGCATCCGATGCGGCGTCTGGTCCTGAGGGACGGTCCAGCGATTCGCAGGTGACTGTCGGTGGCAGTGATGCTCGTTCGACCAACGAGGCGAACACTGCCGAGGGC
>NZ_JBGLYQ010000125.1:0-277 GCF_047304105.1 Duganella sp. Dugasp56 | reverse complement strand
ATTTTGGGTTGAAGGTAAATTTACTAAAGATGAGATTAAAGAATATTTTCCAGATTTACTAGAAGAATATGCTGAAAAACAGCGTCAGTGGTTTCATAATCTTGTTACAATGGCTAACAATGATTGGCAGAAGAATCGTCATATGTTAGCTGTTAGTGATTTGCAGCGTAAAGCAGCTAAATGGTTAGGTGTTCAAGCTGAGTGGGTTGAGATTAGAATGCAAGAAACTAATCAGTGCCCATTCTGTACAGCACAGATTCCACCTACTGCTGTTAAG
>NZ_JBGLYQ010000124.1:0-287 GCF_047304105.1 Duganella sp. Dugasp56 | reverse complement strand
GGTGCGGCTGGCAGGAATCGAACCCACGACCCCTTGGTTCGTAGCCAAGTACTCTATCCAGCTGAGCTACAGCCGCGAAAAACAAGATTATAACAGCGTTTTCTTGTTTGGCGAAGCATTCCAGAAAGAAATTTTGCAATCCGTTTCAGGAGCTTACACTTAAAGCAAAAGGGCCCGGAGATCGCTCTCCTGGCCCTTCCACTTACGAATTTTTGGTGCGGCTGGCAGGAATCGAACCCACGACCCCTTGGTTCGTAGCCAAGTACTCTATCCAGCTGAGCTACAGC
>NZ_JBGLYQ010000123.1:0-289 GCF_047304105.1 Duganella sp. Dugasp56 | reverse complement strand
CCATCGTCTAGAGGCCTAGGACATCACCCTTTCACGGTGAGTACGGGGGTTCGAATCCCCCTGGGGACGCCAGGATTGCAAAAGCCGCCTCGAGCGGCTTTTTTGTTACCCATTCGTTGTGTGACGGCCAATGTTTCGGGTTTTTCCTGTAAAAACAACGGCTTGGTATTGCCTTCGGCGAATTTCACTGCTATGATTCGCGCCTTGGAAAAGTCCCCATCGTCTAGAGGCCTAGGACATCACCCTTTCACGGTGAGTACGGGGGTTCGAATCCCCCTGGGGACGCCAG
>NZ_JBGLYQ010000122.1:0-292 GCF_047304105.1 Duganella sp. Dugasp56 | reverse complement strand
GAGTAGCTCAGTTGGTAGAGCGCAACCTTGCCAAGGTTGAGGTCGAGAGTTCGAGACTCTTCTCCCGCTCCAGAATTTCGGATGGCAGCGCATAACCCGCTGTTATCTTGGTCAACAGTTTCCTCTGGCGAGGTAGCAAAGCGGTTATGCAGCGGCCTGCAAAGCCGTCTAGGTCGGTTCGACTCCGATCCTCGCCTCCAGACAATTTGAACTCCACGCGGGAGTAGCTCAGTTGGTAGAGCGCAACCTTGCCAAGGTTGAGGTCGAGAGTTCGAGACTCTTCTCCCGCTCC
>NZ_JBGLYQ010000121.1:0-292 GCF_047304105.1 Duganella sp. Dugasp56 | reverse complement strand
CAGCTGTCGAACCTGACCACCGCGCAAGTGGCGGCCATCACCACCGCCAACGTCGCGGCCCTGACCACCGACCAGGTCGTCGCGCTGTCGTCGAACCAGTTCGGCGCGCTGAGCTCGGCACAACTGAGCGCCTTCAGCACCAACGACATCGCCGCGATTGAAACGGGCGACATCGGCGCGCTGAAATCGGCGGTGATCGCCGGCCTGAGCACCAACCAGGTCAAGGCGCTGACCACCGACCAGATCGTCGCCCTGAGCAGCAGCCAGATCGGCGGCCTGACCAGCGGCCAGG
>NZ_JBGLYQ010000120.1:0-302 GCF_047304105.1 Duganella sp. Dugasp56 | reverse complement strand
GGGGTTTAAAAGAATTTACCCCCCCACCCCCATCCCCCCCATCCCCCCAATGTTGTTAAAAAATGAAAAAAAAACATAACCAACCAACAGTTTTAAAATACCGCCCCCAATTCCCCTTCCCCATACCCCAAACCGCGCCGCCCCCACCCCGCCCCTTTGCTCCCTCCCGCCCCGCCGGGCGGGGGGCCTGTCCTGGTCTGTTGGGTTCGTGGTTTTTGTGGTGGGGGCCCGCGGTCGTGCCCTCTTTTGCGCGCCTCCCCTGTCTTCCCCCCACATACCCCCCCCCAAAGGGGGGTGGAAGC